>CAJVWV010000015.1 GCA_913009695.1 uncultured bacterium | reverse complement strand
TCCCCATTTATGGGGATTTAAAAATAAAAATGTAGCCCTGCCATTTATGGCTGGGCGGGAGAGGCGACAGAGCTGTGTTAAAAAGTTTTGCGCGTAAGGTGAGTATTTAAGTATATAATAGACTAATTAAGAAAAAAATTATATACTATTACTAGTATCCCTACGGGGATTTCAACACTTAATTCTTAACAAGGCAAACCTTAAAAGCAATTTTTTGGAATGTCTTCCTATGTTATGAAAGCAGTTTTGAATTTCCCCGGGTTTGGATTTTTTTTAAAAGGTCGAGGAATCGTTAACCTCAGTAAAAAAATGACGCAGCTTTTTAGAAAAAAGATTGTCTTAAAACGGGGATAATATTACCCTCCCAACAGGGCAAAGTGATGATTTGCGTGAAAAACTGTCTTCACACAGACAGCTGGTAGTTCTGGAGGTTCGCCACCTCGTTAAAAAATGGCGGAAGGATTTATCTGTAGCGTAACCAAACAATATGTTGGGCAAAGGGCGGGCAGTGTGATGCTCGTCTTTTGTGTTACTTTATAATTAATTAACTATTTAACAACTTCATCAACCCCTCAACATACCCCTCAACCCCAAACTCCTCAACCTTCCTCTGCCCCGCTTTGCCCATTTTTCGCAATTTATCTCCATGCTCAATCGCCCACTTCACCTGATACATTAAATCACCTTCATTCTTGGGCTTAAACAATAATCCGCTATCACCAACTAATTCCGGAACACCGCCAATTTCAGACGCGATAACCGACAGTCCAAAACTCATGGCCTCATAAATCACAGTCGGAGAATTTTCATAGCAAAGCGAAGGCATAACTAAACAATTAACTTCTTGCATCATCTTTTTTACTTCACTATTATCAATCCGCCCTAATAATTCAATATTTTTATTCTGCCCGATTAATTCTTGGGCTTTTTTAAATTTTGAACCGTCACCAATAATTAATAATTCAAATCCCCCCTCGCCCCCTTTAATAAAGGGGGTGTTTATTTTTTTAAACGCCTTAATTAAAAATAGGATGCCTTTATGCTCCTCAATTAGCCCAACATACAAAAATCTAAATTTATCTCCCCTCTCCCGCTCCGCAGGAGTGGGGGAGGGGTTGGGGGTGGGGGCTGGATTATGCAAAACTGCCTTCTTTGAAATCTTAAAAAACCCTTTTTTGTCATGCATGTCCAGAAGCCACTTAGACGGCGAAATAATAACATCAGGGGAGCTGAATAATCGCCTACATAAACCCTGATAAACTTTAGCTAATGCATTATCAATACTTTTCTCCATGCCATAAAACATCAACCCGGAAGGATGAAGCAGCTGAATATCATGCAAAGTATGAATATGCTTAATTCTTAATTTTCTAATCGCCCGAGGAATTAAATAGCCGATGCCCTTTAAATTATGCGTCATAACAACATCCGGCTTTTCTTTTTTTAAAATATTTTTAATTTTCCAATAACTCCAGACATCAAACATATCAAGCAGATGCCAAAACAATCGTAAAATTTTCGGAATTTTATCCAAATTATAATAAAAACCCGCAATATAAAAAACATTTTGTTTTTTTGTTTTTTTGTTTTTTTGTTTTTTTGCCGCCGGTTTTGTCGTAATAACAAAAACTTCATGCCCTTCATTTTTAAGGCCGTTCACAATTAATGCAACCACAGTTTCCGCGCCTCCGCGCGCGTACGGTTTATATAGATTGTTGATTAAACATATTTTCATAATTAAAATAAAACAAAATTAGAATTTGCAAACTGTCCATTCGCTCCGCCTCGCTCCTCGCGAGGAACGAGGCTCCGCTCATAAACAGTCCGCTTTCAGCGTTCTTTCATGATTTATCTTAACTCCCTGCCCCTCCCCCACTCCTGCGGAGCGGGAGAGGGAACTGTTTTTAGAAGTTTAGGTGTTTAATAATAATATTTTAGTTTGTTAAAAATACTTCCAAAATTTAATAATAAATTATTTTATATAATCCCTCTCCCGCAGCTTGCTGTGGGGGAGGGTGCCTAGCGGAGCGATGGCGGGTGGGGGTTTTGGGATGTCAATTAAATTATAAACTCTTCACTTCACGATAAATCCCATCCAATCTTTCACCTACTTTTTCCCAGGTATATTTATTTTTAACCAGCCTTCTTCCTCCTATGCCCATTCTTTCCGCCATTTCATCATCTTTTAAAATTATACTGATTTTCTTTGATAAATCATCAATATCCCCGGGTTCAGACAACAACCCCTGCTTGCCATTTTCAAATACGTTTCTAACGCCAGGTAAATTTGAAGCTATAATCGGTTTACTTGAAGCCATAGCCTCTAAAAGCACCATGCCAAACGCCTCGCCGCTATTAATTGACGGCAGAACAAGAACATCACAATTTTGATAATATCCAGGCAATTTTTTGTCAGACACTCTGCCCGCAAAATTAACTCTATCAGCAATCTCCATTTCACACGCCATTTTTTCGTATTTAGGGCGCATATCACCATCCCCTACTATTTCCAATCTCCAATTTTCAAATTTTAGTTTGCTAACTGCTTTTAATAAATTACTAACCCCTTTAAAATAATGCGCCTTATCTAATCCACCGACAAACAATATATTTTTATAATCTTTATTCGTAATTCTTAATTCGTAATTCGTAATTCTAAACTCGCTTACGTCTACTCCAAAAAATGTTTCTCTAAATTTCCCTTTATTTTTTTTATAATAATTTTCTAAACTGGAATGCGCGACATAATCTAACGAAGCGCACGTAATTATGTTTGCCGCCCTAATTAATAAAGGCTCAATTAATAATCGGTTTAATTTAAAAAGTAAGCCCTTAAGTCCTTTCGCGGTTGGCTCCATATGATAATGAATTATTAATTTTGTTTTTTTCCAAAAAAATATTTTTCTTAACAATACGATGCAACCAATACCATAAAACGGATAATGCAGATGGATTACATCAAAACTTTTTAATTTCCAAAACAACTGCGGCAAAAAAGCAGCATTTCCAAATTTAATAATAGATTTTAATCTTATTATTTTAAATTTTATCTTCCCATCAATCACCCCCCTCTCCCACGACGAAGGAGTGGGGGAGGGGCTGGGGGTGGGGGCAGGAGTAAAAACCGTCACATCATAACCATTATCTGATAAAACCTCTACAAAATTAAAAACACTATTCCCCATGCCTCCCTTGTATGGCGGAAAAGTGCTGACTATATGAGCTATCTTCATATTAATTTATAAATTATTCAGTACCTTTTTTAAATAAAATCCTTTGCCATAAATACATTAATAAAAAAGCAACCGTTGCCTGAATAACATCAACTACATTAATAATCTTATCTACAAAAAAACCAATTAACAAAATAATAATTGGCAATAAATACAATATAATTTCTCCTTTTAATTTATCAAAATAAGTTAAATATAATGCTATGCCCATATCTTCTTGATTGCGCTTTTTCTCTTTTATCTTTTTTCTTTTTATTTTTAACATAACTAAAAACATTACACCGAAAATAGCAACAGGAATTAAATTTTGCATTATTTCTACAAAATTATTAAATCTATCGCCAGCCATAAAATACAACAAAACAAGCCCCACTAATCCAACTAAAAATAATAAGTTGATAAAATCAATAATTAAATCTTTTGCTTTCATATTAAGTAGTAGAAATTCAAATTTAAATACCAAACATGTTGGCAATAAAAATTTAAACTAATAATTATTTTTTACTATTTAAATTATTACTTGCTATATTTCTTACAATTTTTGTAATATCTCTCTCAATTCTTTCCAATCTAAGCCTTAATCTAAAAATAAAATAAAATAAAATAACAACGCCTAAGTAAAGAAGCACTTCAATGCCCGAGCCGGTAAAGCCTAGTCCGGCGACCAGCTCATCAATCCACTTAATAGATATAATGGCTAATGCGGCAATTATCCAAAAAAATAGCCAAAATATAAATTCATTAATACCAAGCAAGCCATTCTTTTTTTGCCAAAAAAGCCTTGAAAGAAAAAATGCTATTATTATTAATGCCAGTATCTGTTGTAACATAAGTTTATTTTAATAACGCTCCTACAAAAAGCTCTTTTAATATTTTAACTCCCCCACTAAATTTTTGTCCGAAATTATGGTAAACGACGGTTATGGGGACTTCTTTTATTTTTAAATTAAATTCTCTAGCCTTATATAGAATTTCGCTGCAATGCGCCATTTCGTCTTGTTGAATTTCTATTTTTTTTGCGGCTTCTTTTGTCAGTGCCCTAAACCCGCTCTGTGGGTCAGTTAAATTTACATCTAAAAATATCTTATTAATTATTTTAGCAAGAGGAATTATAATATTTTTTTTAAGCCATGGGATGTCTGATTTTTTTTCTAAAAATCTTGACCCGAAAACTATATGAGCTTCACCGGTAATTATCGGCTTAATTAAATCTTTAATTTCATTTGCCACGAATTGCCCGTCAGCGTCAAAATGAACAATGATATCCGCTCCATTTTTTAGCGCGTATTCCATCCCAGTCTGCAGGGCTGCTCCTTGTCCCCTATTTATAATATGTCGCAATACTGTTGCGTTCTGTGCCTTGGCCAGTTCATAAGTCCTGTCTCTTGAACCATCATCAACTACGATAGCTTTATTAACATATTTTTTAACACCATTAATCACGCCCCCAATGGTTCTTTCTTCATTATAAGCTGGAATGATGCAATATATTTTATAGCTTGGCATATTTTAAAATAAAATGTTAAATGGAGGGGCGACAATAAATTAATAAATTTTTATATATTTTTACGCATTTTCCGCCCGAGGCGGATCAGCCTATGGCTGATATCTTTTATTTTCACAATGCCCGTTCTACTCCTTTTTGCCCTTTTTTTACCCGCAAATCCTCAATAGTATTTTCTAGACCCTTTTCTAATACTACGACAGGCATCCATCCTAATTCATTACGAGCTTTTGAAATGTCCGGTATCGGCAAGGGCGTCATAAATAATATTTTTTCTTGATAAGTAATTTTTGATTGCGAACCAAGCATAAAAATTATTTTATTAGCAACTTCTGTTACCTTTATCCCAATATCAGAACCGATATTATACGGTCCTGATAAATCAACGCTCATCAACTTAACGGCCGCGTCAACAACGTCGCTCACGTAACAAAGGGCTGAAGAAAAATTCTCGTCACCCAAAATTACAAGATCTTTGTTGTTAAGGGCGTTATCCACGAAATCAGAAATCATCTGCCCGTCGTTTAATTTCATCCTTGGGCCGTATGTTCTAAAGAGGCGAATTATTTTTGTATCAATATTATATACATCTTTATAGTTTGACACCATGGTCTCAGCAAACCTCTTGCCTTCGTCAAAAGAACTGCGTTCTGAAAAAATATCCAGCTGGCCCAAATAATCTTCGCTTACCTTTTTTTCCTGGCCATATCGCGGACCATATATTACGGATGAAGAAAAATGCATAAACTTTGCCTCGTATTTCTTTGCTAACTCTAAAACATTTTTAATTCCAATGGACAGGGCGTCTAAAGTATTTATCCTGTTGTCTAAAAAATTCTTTGGCGAAGCCGGACAAGCCAAATGATAAATTTCTTGGATGCCCTGGAATTCTATTTTAAACTTTTGCAATTCCGGAAAATTTTCAAGTTTTATCGGTTCATTGATGTCATGGCGAATAAACTCAAAATTTGGATCAGCGAGTAAGTGGTCAATGTTTTTTTCGTCACCGGTTATAAAATTATCTACACAGATTACTTTATTTGCTTTTACTAATTCATCACAAAGATGGGAGCCGATAAATCCCGCCCCGCCCGTGACAAGTATATTTTTTTTATCAAAAATCGCGTGTTTAGCCATATGTTTTTAGATTTAAGATTTAAGTTGTAAGATTTAAGTATCTAGGCGCTTTATAACTTAAATCTTACAACTTATAACTTAATTCTCTATAATCCCCACGTTTACCCCACCATTAAATTCCGCTTCAAAAGCGTAAAATGAGCCTAAGAGTGTGCTGTCTGATTCAAAAACACGAACATGGGGTGATCCGCCCGGTCCGGCGCCGGTAATAATTTCATCCAATCCGTCATTGTCAATATCACCTGACGCTACATTGACTCCGCCTCTGAAATTTTTATTGTAGGCGAAAAATTGGCCTTTTACGTTGCCCCGATTATCAAAAATTCTTACGTGCGGACCGCCGTTCGGTCCTGGGGCTGTAATAATTTCTAATTTTTTATTTCTTGTGCCTCCGTCAATGTCCCCTAAGGCGACATTCACCCCGCCTCTGAAATTTTTATCATACGCGAAAAATTGGCCTTTTAACTCCCCTTTGGTATCAAAAATTCTTATTTGCGGACCACCGGTATTTCCGGCGCCTGTCACAACTTCAACCTCACCATCGCCGTCAACGTCTCCGCAGGCCACGTTCACTCCGCCTCTGAAGTTTTTATTGTAGGCGAAAAATTGGCCTTTTACGTTGCCCCGGTTATCAAAAATTCTTACGTGCGGACCGCCGCCGAAACCGGCGCCTGTAATTATTTCTGCCGTGCCATTACCGTCAATGTCGCAAGCCGCGACATTCACCCCGCCTCTAAAATTTTTATTGTAAGCGAAAAACTGCCCTTTTAAACCTCCTTTATTGTCAAAAATTCTTACGTGAGGTCCGCCGCCAAAACCGGCTCCGGTAATTATTTCCGACGCGCCGTTGCCGTCAACGTCGCCGGAAGCTATATTTACACCGCCCGTGAAACTATCCGCGTAAACTTTAAATTCATTATTAATATTTCCTGATATATCAGTAATTTTTGTAAAGCTGCTTAAATTTGTTTGAGGCACTATTAACAAATCTATATTTTTAGCTGCTAATTTATTTTTAGCGCCCAAAACAGCGGCGTATAAATTAAGGCGGCCGCTGCCAAGCTGATTTAAATAATCGGAATTTAATCTATTTATATTGTCGGCTGTTTTAAGTAAAATATCTATAACTTGATCTCTGCTTAGGCCGGGGTTAGCGCTCTCCATCAACGAAATGGCCGAACTTATCATAGGGGTTGCCATTGACGTACCGGACCAATAACCTTCATAATATTTATTAAAAAATTTTCCATCAACTTGATGAGACGGAGAATAAACGGCCGTGCTGTAAGTGCTTAATCCGGGCGCAGCAATATCAACGCATTTATAGCCATAGTGTGAAAAATCCGCTTTTTGATCAAGCGTATCCGTGGCTGCCACGCCGATAACTCTATTCTCTCCATTGTCGCCGTCATGGCAAACCGGATACATCGGAATTTCATCTAATGAATGGCCTGAACTCTCGTTTTGTTCATTACCTGCCGCGGCCACAATAACTATACCTCTATCATAAGCTCTCTTTATAGATAAATCCAGGCTTTGGCTAAATCCGGAACCGACAAAACTTAAATTAATTATATCGGCGCCATTAGCGGCCGCGTAATCAATAGCCTTTACAACGTCAATAGTATTCCCTTCGCCGGCGTCTCCTAAAACTTTTAATGGCATTATTTTCGCGTTCCATGTTACTCCTGTTATACCTGTGGCGTTATTACCGGAAGCGGCGGCAATACCCGCTACAATAGTACCATGTAATATTCCCGCTTCAGTAAAGCCTTCATTAAATTTAGGCTCAGGGTCGGCCACATTATTAACAAAATCCCAACCATTAAAATCATCAATAAATCCATTTTTGTCATCGTCAATGTTATTATCGGGAATCTCATCTTCGTTTCTCCAAATATTATTTCTTAAATCTGGATGATCAATCTGCACGCCTGAATCTATAATCGCGATAACAACATTTTTTGACTCTCTCACGATATTCCACGCCTGAGGCGCTTTAATTTTTTCAAGATACCATTGCTTGCCATAATATGTATCTGACGGAATTAATGAAGCGTTGTAGAGATAATTGGGTTCAGCATACTCAATGTCAGGCCTTTTATTTAAACTATCCAATATCTTTAAAAAATCTTCTGCCTGCGCGATTTTTATATTATATAATTCATCATTTCCGTTATATTTTATTAATATCTCGTCTTTCACTCTTTCTGTATTGTTAATTTTTGCGAATGTCGTATTTTTATTTATAGATAAGCAAAAAACAGCCATAACTACAATAGTGGCCAGCAAAATAAAAGTATAAAAAAAGAATGTTATTTTTTGTTTCATAACATCCTTATTATAACATAATTTAAATTGATAATGCAAAACTAAAAATTATATTTATAACTTTTCAATTTCATTTAAGGTTTCCTTGGCGCATTTCTCCCAGCTAAATTTATTAACCTGTTTTTTACCATTTTCAATTAATCTATTTTTTAACTCGCTATCAGTAACAACTCTTTCTATCGCCTCGGCTATTGCGCTAACATCTTTAGGGTTAAATAATAATGCCGCTTTCCCTGCTATTTCAGCGATAGAGGCTATATCGCTAGCTATAACCGGAACTTCGCAGGCCATTGCCTGGATTATCGGTATGCCAAAACCTTCATAAAGCGAGGGGAAAACAAAGGCCTCTGCTCCTGAATATAAATACGGCATATCATTTTCTTCAACCCAGCCGGGCATAATTACTTCATCTTCTAAATCAAATTCATTAATCATATACTTAACTTCGTCATATCCGAAACTGGCATCGCCGACTAAAACCAACCTATGTTTAATATTTTTATTTTTTTCCCGCGCGATAGAAAAAGCCTCTATCAGCGCCGGAGTATTTTTCTTTTTTTCAAGCCTTCCAATATAAAGTAAATATGGTTTTTTAATATCATACTTTTCCAATACTTTGTCAACCTCTTCTTCGTTATTTATTTTTTTATAAAGATATTTATTATATCCATTATGCACGGCCTTTATTTTTTCCTCTAATAGCGCTTTATCGATATGCGCGCCATAAACATCAATTAATTCTTTTTTTGTAAAATGAGAAACCGTTATAATTTTTTTTGCTCTTTTAAGTGCCGATCTAGTTGACCAACAAAGGTAATCCTTTGAACTGGCGCTATATCGTCCCATAGTAATTATTTTGACGAATAAATTGACGAACTTTTTCCCAAATTTTTCTTTTGGTCCGATTTGCTTGTCCTCGTATAATCGTTTATTTCTTTTAAAGCCGATATCATGAATAGTTATAATTGATTTTTTTGGGTGTATTAACGGTAGAGTGTGCGCAGGTATAAATAAAACATCCGGTTTTTTAAAAACCATTTCTAAATATAGCCTCCCCTGGCTCCATAAAAAATTAAAAGGCCATTTCAAAATTTTAGCCTTAAAGTTGTTGTGAGGGCTCCTAATTCTTTGAAAACCGTCCTCATCATATTCTATTTTTTCATCTATTATTTCAGAGCTGCCTATGTGCTGCTTAGTTGTTAAATTTAACAAACCGCCCCTTAGCGGTTTATCTATATAAAGAATATATTGATTTTTTGAATCAAGTTTCGCCAGCCACCTGATTAAATAATACGAATACCACTCAACCCCACTTTTGTGATTTCTATTAGCTCTTGACGCGTCTATGCCTATTAACATGCTAAATTTTTAATTGTTAATTTTGTAATTTTTAATGTCTTAATTTTAAGAATTAAAAATTATAATTTATTTACAAAATTAAAAATTATAAAATTATAAAATTTATTTAGTCGCTAATATTGACCTTTTGTATGAATCCAAGTTATCTAAAGCAATACCTGTCCCTTTCGCTACGCATAACAATGATTCATCAGCGACAAACGCGGGCACTCCTGTGGTTCTCGCAAGCAGTTGATCAATATTTCTCAAAAGTGAACTGCCGCCCGTTAAAATCATTCCCTTATCCATTATATCAGCCGATAATTCCGGCGGTGTTTTGTGTAATATTTTTTTAGCCGCGTCAATAATCGCCTCTAATTCATTTTGCATAGCCTCTGTAATATCGTTGCTTGTTACCGTTATTACACGGGGCAAACCGGTAATAATATCTCTACCGCGAACTTCCATTGTTAATTTATCATCCAAATATAACGCCGAGCCAATATTAATTTTAATTTCTTCGGCCGTGCGTTCGCCTATGGCTAAGTTATATTTTCTTCTTATAAATTCTATAATTGCTGAATCAATTTTATTGCCGCCGACTCTGACCGAAGACGAAGTAACTATTCCTCCTAGAGAAATAACAGCCATCTCTGCCGTACCTCCGCCAATATCAACAATCATGTGCCCTGAAGCCGAACCAATGGGAATATCAGCTCCGATTGCCGCCGCTACCGGCTCCTTGATAATATAAGCGGCTTTAGCGCCAGCCGCGATTGTAGCGTCAATTACAGCCCGCCTTTCAGTTGAAGAAATGCCGGCCGGTACCGCTACCATAACCTCGGGCCGCAGTAATCTTACGCCGCCAACCGCCTTATTAATAAAATACCGAAGCATAGCTTCAGTTGTTCTGTAATCGGCAATAACACCATCTTTCAAAGGTTTTAAAGCAATAATAGTATCCGGGGTGCGCCCAAGCATGTCTTTAGCTTCCTGACCTACCGCAAGTATCTTTTTATCCACCATAGAAATAGCCACAACGCTCGGCTCGTTAATAACTATGCCGCGCTTTGGAAGATGCACTAATGTATAAGTTGTGCCTAGGTCAATACCTATGCGTTTTATAAACATATTTTAAAAAATTTCTAATTTCTAAACCATAATTTCTAAATAAAACTTCAAAACCAAAAGCTCAAATGTCAAATCAAATCCAAAATCCAAATTATTTATTTAAGCATTTTGTCATTTAACATTGATTTGTCATTTGGTTTTTGACATTAGGATTTCCATTTTGATTTTACCATTTTCATTGCCTAAAAGTCAACCGTAAAAAACATAAAGAGGACGTTTTATTATCCCCTCTTTTCATTTTAATTGTGTTATGAGTTAAACGTTTTTAAATTATATTAATTATTCATTCCTTAGTGCCTCAATCGGATCCATCTTCGCGGCCTTCCTGGCGGGATAAACTCCGAACAATATTCCGAAAACAAATGAAAAACCAAGGGCAACCACAAATGACCGGATTGGCACGACAAACTCCCAGCTAAGTCCGGCTCGTGAGGCGCCTATTTTAATTAAATATGAAACTATCACTCCAATAGTAATACCGACTATTCCTCCGATTATTGTAATTAAAATTGACTCTAATAAAAACTGCTTTAAAATCTCGGAATACTTTGCGCCCACTGCCTTTCTTAAACCTATTTCTTTCGTTCGTTCGTTTACAATAACGTACATAATGTTCATAATACCAACTCCGCCAACAACCAAAGAAACGGCTACAATCGCTAAAAGTAAAAGTGTGATAGCGTTCGTCACGGTATCCATAATTTCCATTGATTCAGTCATTGAAACTACGCGGAAATCATCCTTGCCGGTATCCGCCCAGCCTTCTCTCACTTCCGCGGCCCGGGCAATATTATGATTTTCGCGGATAATATAGCGGATATCTTCGGCAGTTTCATCAATTAAATCAGTATTTTCAACTTGATGCATCATAAATGATATATGGTCAATCCCCATTACTTTTTTTTGCAGCGTTCTTATCGGCAAATAAATTAAATCATCAAAATCAAAAATCATAACCGCTCCCCGCTCTTCAAGCGTTCCGATTACCCTAAATTTTTTCTTGCGGATTTTTATTGACTGTCCAATCGGATCTGAATCGCCGAAAAGCTTATCTTTTATTTTATAGCCCAATACCGCGACCTGGGCTAAAGATTTATCTTCACCCTCGCTAAAAAATCTGCCGGTTTCAATCTCGCTTTTATCTATATCAATATAACTGGCGGTAACTCCGAATAACGTAGCTTTTTTTAATTCATTTCCATAGCTCGCTTGTTCTTGCCCCATAACTCCCGCGTAGCTTTGCCTGACATTCGACAGCCTGTTTACGTCTTCCATATCATCCAAATTTAGGCTAGTAATTTGCACGCCCTGAACTAAGGCGGTAGCGGATTGAGTCTCGGAAGCTCCGCCTTTTTTAGAGCTTGGAACTTTAATCTCAGTTTCAATCATATCTGAACCGCCGAAAGATTCTACTTCGCCCCTTACAAGGCTATTTATGCCTTCTCCAGCGGAATATACGATAATTACCGCAGCAATACCAATTACCATACCCAACACTGTCAATCCTGTTCTGACCTTATTAGCGCGCATAGCGCGGAGGGAAATTTGTAATATATTAATTATGGACATAATTTAAAAATTTTTAATTTTGTAATTTTTAATAATTTAATGTTTAAAAATTTAAAAATTAAGATATTATTTAAAAATTATAAAATTAAAAATTATCATTCATATCTTAACGCTTCCACCGGCTCAAGCCGGCTCGCTTTTCGCGCCGGGTATATTCCAAAAACTAACCCTATTAAGGCGGCGACAAATACGGCTAAGAATACTGATAATGGCGAGACAATAAACGCCCAATTATAACCCAAAAAATTAGCAATAACCGCGACTATATATGAGACTATTACGCCCCCGATTATACCGATTATACCGCCCGCCAAAGTTACGCTAACGGCTTCCATTAAAAATTGGCTCATAATATTAAAATTGCTCGCGCCGACTGCTTTTCTAAGGCCGATTTCACGAGTTCTTTCGGTTACGCCGACTAACATTATGTTCATAATTCCAATGCCGCCCACAATCAATGAAAGCGCCGCCATGGCCGCCAGAAAATAGCTTAAGGCGTCTGTTATGGTTGTAATTACGTCTAGCGCTTCGGCGGCGCTGCGAACTATAAAGTCGTCGCTGTTACCGCTATGATCGTTTATATCGTGCCGATCGCGCAGAGTTAACGCTACGTCATTCAGCGCTTGCTCAACATTATCTCCGCTGTCAACTTTAGCCCTAATAAGCCCGAGATGATTTACGCCGGCAATTAGCTTCTGCATAGTTTTTAGTGGAATAAAAACTTGATCGTCGTAATCTTGGAAGGCGACTGTTCCTCTTTCTTTCATAACGCCGATTACTTCAAAGGTGTGTTTTTTTATTTTTACTTTTTGCCCTACCGCTTCTGATTCCCCGAAAAGCTCATTCTTGACTGTACTTCCTAAAACCGCGACTCGCGCCATATTTCTTTCCTCCTCTTCCGTAAAAAATCTTCCGTTTTTTACTTTCCCTCCTTCTACTTCCAAATAACCGACCGTGCAGCCGCTTAAATTTGTGTCATAAGTATAGGAGTTCCAACTAACTGTGCCAACACTCTTTGTATAGCCTACAACTTCAACAATATTCGGTACGTTTTTTTCTTTTCGCAAAGCCAAGGCATCATCGTATGTCAAGGTAGTAATAACTATTCCCATGGCCGAAGCGGGCGGACCATCGTCTTCAGCTTTACCCGGCATAACTCCGATAATATTAGTTCCTAAACTTTTTACCTGATTTAAAATTAAACTCTGCGCGCCGGCGCCGACCGACATTATTATAATTACCGCTCCAACTCCGATAATAATTCCAAGCATAGTCAAAAAACTTCTAACCTTATTAGCTAGAAGCGCGGTGGTTGATGTTCGTACGGATTGTTTTATTTTATTTAACATATTTAATAAAATCCTAAATCCAAATACCAAATCAAACTCAAATTAAAAAATGCATAAATTATTTTAGTCATTTGTTATTTGAACTTGATTTGGTATTTTGATTTTGTCATTTTATTTTAATATTTCTCCATCCCTAACCCTTCTTCTATGGTTAACGTTAGAATCACTCACAATCTCTCCATCCTTAAGCCTAATAACGCGCTTAGCATGCTCGGCCGTGTAAGTCTCATGAGTAACTAAAATTATTGTGTTGCCCGCTTCGTTTAAATCTTCTAAAATTTTCATGATTTGCAATCCTGACTTAGAGTCCAAATTCCCGGTCGGCTCATCAGCGAAAATCACAGCTGGATTATTAACTAAAGCCCTAGCAATAGCTACACGCTGTTTTTCTCCGCCTGAAATCTGATTTGTAAAATAATCTAGCCGATGCCCAAGACCGACGCTCTCCAAGACCTGTTTCGCCCGCTCATCCATATAACCCCCCAGCCCCCCTTTCAAAGGGGGGCGCTGACCCCCCTCTTTTAAAAGGGGGGCAAGGGGGGCTTTTGAATAAGTCAACGGCAATTTAACATTATCCAAAACTGTCGTTCTTGACAATAAATTAAAAGATTGAAAAACAAAACCAATTTTTTCATTACGCAAACGAGCTAATTCGTCATCTTCTAATTTTGTGACGTCTCTTCCATCTAAATGATAATCCCCTTTTGTGGCTTTATCTAAAAGACCGAGAATATGCATTAAAGTAGACTTGCCGGAACCCGATGGTCCCATAATCGCCACAAATTCACCTTTTTCAATCTTAAAAGACACACCTTTTATAACGTGTGTCTTAACGCTTTCATTTTTGAATGTTTTATGCAGGTTTTGAACCTGAATTAAAGGATCTTTCATTTTGTGCTATACTATAATTAAATAAATAAACTCAAAAAAGATAGGGGGTGAATATAAATGGAAAAAAATGGTCATTTAACTGGTATAAAATGCGAGTTTGGCTTGTGGAGTAAAGATCTTCATAGTAAAAACAAAAAAATTCGCGTTATATTATGTTTTAAAAAAATGGAGGCAATAATTATTTATCCAAACGACAGTTACATCAATACTGATTTAATAAAAAACTGGATAAATGATACGAAAAATTATAACTTGGACGTGAGATTTGTGCCTATAAAAAGCTACCGCTCCACCAAAACAACGATTACCAAGCTGGAGTCAGGAAATGGGAATTCAAAAACAATCTTTTTGTCAGAACTGCTTAATTTTCTGTCCATGCATAGTAAAATTTTCGAAAAATTATCAATAAAATTGTTAAGCTCGCAACTGCCAACCACTTAGCAGCCTACAAAATGTAGGCTGTTTTTTTATTTTTTGTTTTTAATAAGTGTTACAACATCATCACCCTCATTGACGCCTGAAAGAAGCTCAACCATTCCTTCATCTCCTCGTAATCCCGTAACGACAGCCATTTCCTCTATTACACCATTCACTAAAACTCTAACATGCTTTCCTTCTCCATTCTTTTGAATAACCGCTCTACTCGGAACCAATAATACATTGTCTTTTTTATTTGTAGTAATAATCACATTCGCTGTCATGCCCGACTTTATGTTGGCTATGTTTTTTTTGTATTCATTAGAATTTATATCAAACTCAATTTTTACTTTATAATATATAACGTCCTGAATGACTGTTTCCGCTGGTTCTATAAAATAAACCTTGCCATTAAACTCTACGTCATCGCCAAAAGCATCCAGAGTAATTGTTACCGGATTATTTAGGTTAACCTTCGCGATATCAGCTTCAGAAATATCAACTTCAATCTCATAATTATTTTGCACAAGCATGGAAATTGTTGCTTCATTTTGTGTCGTTTGCTCGCCTATTTCATAATTAATTTTAGTAATGGTGCCATCAATTGGCGCTTTTATTATACTGTCATTTATTTGAGATCTAACTGAATCTAACGCGGCCTGAGATAAAATTATATCCTCGCCTCTTGCATAAGCTTTTATCTCGGCTAACTGAGCTTTGGCTACCTGCCATGCCTCTTTAGTATTATCAACTTTAGCTTGCGCAATTGTAGTTTGTTGATCTCCGGAAATCTGAGCTGAATTCAACGCATTTCTGGCATCTATAATAGCGCTATCTAAATCAACCTGCGCCTTAAGCAAGGCCTCTTCTTTGTCAGAAATATTAGTATCATACGCGAGACGCGCGTCATCCAAATCTTGTTCAGCGGTTTGCACATTTGAAATACTCGTTAAAACTGTAGTCAAGTCTGTATTTATACTAGCTTTATCAGCGGTTAATTCAGACTGCGTATATTGGCTGCTAGTAATGCTATTTTCCAGCGCCCCAAAACAATAGTTAAGGCTTTCAATGGTCTTATTAATGGCTTTTTTGGCAGCATTAACGACTGCGTCAATAGTGCTTTCTGTTTTACCGGCTTTTGCTGTTATTAAACCACTATCTGCTGAACTCAATAAAGCCACAGCCTCTTCGTAACTATTTTCCGTATTATTAATATAAGAAGTATCTTTTACACTAAAGCCATATTCCGAGTCTACGTCCGAAATTATTGAGTCAATAGTATCAAGAGCCTCATTAATATCTATTAATTCAGACTCAATAATGGTCAAAATATCATCTTCTTCGTTATCAATTGTTTGCTGATAAGTTTTTTTTGCATTATATAGGCTTGTTTTAACGACTTCCACTGCCTGCTCATAAGTTGTAATATCATTTGAAGAATCTGATTCAAGGTCGCTTAAAGTTTTTCCTGCCTGAAATATATTTTCAGCGGCTGTGCTCTTCACTTTCTCTAATTCATTAAGAGCGGCCGAGTAAGCGGCGCTAGTCTGATTTACGCCTGCCTGCCCTACGGCTATTTCGGTGGTAGCAGCTCCCCTAATCAATTTATCTAAATTAGCCTGCGCCTCCCTCTCCTTAATGCTTAGGCCGCTATAATCTAATTCCGCTAAAACCTGATCTTTTTTAACATTATCTCCTGTACTAACTAAAATTTTGGCAATTTTACCGCTATTTATAAAATTTAAATCTATTTCGCTGGCGGATTTTACTGTGCCGGTTTCAGAAACAATCTGCAATAGTTTACCGCGTTCAACCTCAGCGGTTATATATTCAACTTCTTCTTTTTTAAAAATTGAAAAATATAAAATAGCGCTAATCACCGCCAAAACAACAATAACTATTATAATTTTTTTAAACCCTTTTTTAACCATAAATAATTTTTTATTTAGAATTTTCTTTTTCTAAATTTTTTATAATTTTATTTATTTTTCCAACAAACTCGTCAATCGTAAAATCACTTTTTATAAAATAATGATCAGAGCCCAGGTTTTCACTTTTTAACCTGCTGTCTTCATCACTTAAGTTCGTAAATACAAACACCGGAATACCGGAAGTTTCACTATTAGATTTAAGACTGCTCAAAACACTGAAACCATCTACTTTTGGTAAAATTAAATCTAATATAATATAATTCGGCTTTAAGACTTTTATTCTTTTTATTATTTCTTCTAGCTCTTCCGAGCCTGAGTCAGATTCAACTTGAAATCCATCAAGGCTGAATTTAGCCTTTAGGCCGTATAATAGATTCGCGTCATCCTCAATTATAAATAACTTTTTTGTCATATTTTTAATTTAATTAGGACCTGCGCGTTTGAGCGCAAACAACGCAAACTGTCCGTTCGCTCCGCTCACAAACAGTCCGCTAATATAATAAACATCATCAAGCGGACTGTTTATCCCGACGCTTCGGGATGGACAGTTTGCATGAGTAAAGTGTGGATTATCGGACAAACGCGTAAGTCCTATTAATAATAATTTCTATTTAGCCCATTCTTCTCCCTGCCTAACCAACAATTCTCCAGCGCGTAGTGGTTCAGCCATAATTTCTTTAACGATTTTTTCCATTCTCGCGCCTTGCGATCCCTTTATTAAAATTAAATCACCCTCCTTAATTCTATTCTGTACAAAAAGACGAGCATCATCAGAAGATGGAAACGAAAAAATGTCTTCCGTTTTCATGCCAGCTTTTTCCGCCCCTCGCGCAATATCCCGCGCTTTTTCCCCAACCACAATTAATTTATCAATACCCACCTCAACGGCTTTTTCTCCTACTAACATGTGTCCCTCTTCAGTGTAGCCCCCTAATTCAAGCATGTCTCCTAAAACAGCGAATTTACGCGCTTCACTAGGTATTACAATATCACTTAACGCCTCTAACGCAGCCACGCATGATTGCGGAGAAGAATTATATGTGTCGTCTATTATTATAGTGCGCTTTACGCCTTTAATTAAATTCATTCTGCCTTTTGGCAATTTATATCCGCTTAAAGCTGCGCTAATCTCATTTAAGTCCATCTTATAAACGATCCCCACTGTGGCTCCTGCTAATGCTGTTTCCACTGCCGCCCTACCAATAACTTCAGGTAGATTAATTAATACAGAAGAGCCTTTATATATTAATTCAAAACTAATGCCTGCGTTTCCGATATTGGTAATTTTTGCTTTTATATCCGCTCCGTCATTTAAACCATAAGCTATTACCTTGGCTCTAATATTAGAAATTACCCTTACTCTTTCATCATCATAATTAAGAATTGCGAATCCTGATTCTAACAACTGTTGAACCAATAATTCTTTTTCTTTTCTTATTTCATCAACTGAATTAAAAAATTCTAAATGTGACTCCCCTATTCTTGTTATTACTCCAATCTTGGGTTTTATAATAGTATTTAAATACTTCATATCACCCGGACGATCAACTCCCATTTCTATTATTAAAACCTTTGGATAGTTTTCATTTTTAAATAAAATTAATTTTAATGCTTTAAAGCCAACCCCTATCCAGCCAAAAATAGATTTACCCTTAGCTTCCGCGCCTATAATAGTTAAGGGAACTCCAATTTCATTATTATAATTTTTTATGCTTCTTCTTATTTTGAATTTTGAAGACAAAACGGCATAAACCGCCTCTTTCACGCCGGTTTTACCCACACTGCCGGTAATCCCGATAATTTCAGGTTTATATTTAGCTAAAATAATCTTAGCTAATATTTTCAATTTTATTTGAATCAGTTTTTTCATGCCAGAAAATAGTAGAAATTAAACTTAAATTAGTACTTTGCCAAATAGTCTAATTTTCACTATCTGGCATATTCTGATAATACCATTTTCCTGCTTTTTTTTCAAGCTTATCTCTCTTTTGGCACTTCCAAATAATTTAACAGATATTCCGCGATTTCCCCGAACAACGGAGCCGCCGATGATGCCGCGTATTTAATGCCTTTAGGATTATCTAATTTTACAAGCATAACGAATTTCGGCTCTTCTACCGGAGCAAAACCGACGAACGTATGAATAGTTTTGTCGCCATAACCTTTCTTCTCTTGCGAGGCAACTTGGGCTGTGCCTGTTTTTCCCGCGACATAATATCCTTCTACACCCGCTCTTTTGGCATGCCCTCCTTCAATAACATTAACGAGCATGCCTGAAAGAAGCATGGCTGACCTCTCGGAAATAATGCGCCTTATTTGTTTCGGTTGAGTAACGTCTTTAGTATTATCAAAATGCGTTATTTCTTTTACTAAATAAGGTTTCATCATTATTCCTCCATTGGCAATAGTGGCATAAGCAGTTATCATCTGTAATGGCGTTGTCGCTATACCCTGCCCGAATGACGCAGTAGCGGCATAAATATCCTGCACTTTATCACCAAGTAAATTATTTATGTTGCCGGCGCTTTCTGTTTCAAGTTCAATGCCCCATTTTTCTCCAAAACCAAAATCTTGAACATATTGAGAAAAAACCTCAGGTCCGATTTGCTGCATAGCGTAAATCGCGCCCGTATTTAACGATTTTTCTAAAACATAATTCATATCCACTTCTCCGTGCCCGCCATGCGAATCATAGTCTGAATTTCTAATTGGCTTGTCCCACCCTGAAACCATTATGCTCCCTTCATCAAAATACGTTGTTTCTGGAGTAACTTTTTCTTGGTCTATGGCGGCGGCCATAGTAATCGGCTTAAAAATTGACCCAGGTTCATATTCGGAAAAAATAGACGGATTATTATATACTCTTATGTCCTCAACATCTTTATAATTATTTGGATCATAATCCGGCCAAGAACACATAGCTAAAATTGCGCCGGTTTTAGGCTCCATAATGATTATGCTTCCTCCGTCCGCGCCATGTCTTAGCGCCGTTTCATTTAATTTTTGACAGGCCGTAAATTGTATATTCCTGTTTATAGTTAAAATTAAATCACTCCCGTTCCGCGGACTTTCATATTCACGGTCGTTAATAATAATTAAACTTCCTCCGGCGCCTCGTCCGGTTTTAATTGACCCGCGAACTCCGTAAAGTTCCTCGTCAAAAAACCCTTCTAAACCATACCTTCCTCTTTCTTCATCCCCCTTAAAACCGACAAATCCAAGGACATGAGAACCAATATTGTTTTCGGGATAATAACGCCTTAATCTTGAGATAAACGCGATTCCATCAGGCCTTAATTCTGTTTGTTCTCCATTTTCTTTATTATACAAAACTTTATCTTCTTTAATTTCTAAATCTTCCATATTTACTTCCTCTCCTTGCCAAAGAGAGGGTTGGGGTAAGGTGTCCATTAAGGCGACATATAATTTTTTCAACTTTTCTTCGTCAACTTTTTGCTCAATCGGTTCGTATGGGTCGTTTTTTTTAGTAAGCTTCTTCAAATACTCGCTAATTTTAATTTCTTTTCTTAACTCTATTTCTTTTTCTCTTTTTATATTTTTTACTTCTAAATATTCAGAATCTTGAATTATTGCTTCATGAATCGCGGTTACTTCCTCTTCTTTCGCCAACATTTCATTGGCGGGCAAATTCTGGCTTGCTAAAAAAGTCAATTCTCTTTTCAAACGCCCCTCATCTTCTTTTCGCATTAACTCATCCACCTCTTTTATTACATCTTCTTTTTTAAAAATCTTATATAATTCCTCTGCTACTTTTTCCGGATTCTTTATGTCTTTTGGCACAGCGTAAACTAAAGCAAAATCCTTATTGGTCGCGATTGGATAAAGTTTGTCATTGTTCCCGTTAACGTCATCCTGAATAAATATTCTACCTCTTTCCGGCTCCAATATGCTAAAAACGTTATGCTGACTCGTGGCCTTGGCTACATAAAAATCATATTCTTTAACTTGCAAATTATATAATCTAAATACTATACTTATGCCAAACAAAAAAATAATCGCTATTACTATATTAATGCGATTATTGTTATAAGCTGCTCTTATTATTTTCTTATCACTTTTCCAAGCCTTCATAATATAATTAATTATTTTATTGCCACAACACTGCCAGCGCTAGATATATATTCAATATTTCCAACAGCCACCATGTCAAGCCCGTTAATTCTTTCCCCTAAGGCACTAGAAGATTCCGTGGACATAATTTTTAATTCAAGACTATCATTATCATATTCAACCTCTTTTAAATCAACTCTTAATTCCTGTAATTTAAAACCCTTGACCGTTAAATCATTTATGCCAGCAACATAATAAACCCCAAAAACAATTATTAAGCTAAATATAATTTTATTTAACATATTTAAGTTTATTCTAAATTTTTTCTTTCTTGCCCCGCCTGCCCCGCTATTGCGGTGGCATGTGCGGTGGTTGTTTTTGTTTGCTTTCTCTTTCGCAAAATTAGTCATATTATTTTTTACTTGCCCGCCGTAGCCTTCTTGCCCGCCAAAGCTTTAGCGTCGGAGGGGGCAAAGGAGGGTTTTTGCCTGTCCCGCTTCCGCCAACCGGCGGATTAAGCGAGGTTTTAAATTTTTTCCGCGACACGCATTTTTGCGCTTCTTGCCCGTGGATTAATCTTAATTTCTTCTTCACTCGGCAATACTATTTTTTTTGTTAATATTTTAATTTGTGTTTTATGCCCACATTGGCAAATTGGAATATCCGGCGGGCATAAGCAACTTTTACTTTCTTTTTTAAAAAATCTCTTAACAATCCTATCTTCTAGGCTGTGATATGAAATAACCGCTATTCTTCCGCCTTTTCTTAATAAATCCACGGCTTGCGGTAAGGCGATTTCTATACTTTCCAGCTCTTTGTTCGTAGCAATGCGCAAGGCCTGAAAAGTTCTGGTTGCAAAATGAATCTTTCTTGCCCCGCTATGGCGGAGGTTGTTTTTATAAATTGCCGGTACGGCGCTTTCTATTATATAAACCAGCTGACCGGTTGTTTTTATCGATTTATCATTCCTATAATCAACAATCTTTCGCGCAATTCGTCTAGCAAATTTTTCCTCACCATATTCTCTTAATATTTTAGTCAATTCTTCCTGCTTATAATTATTTATGATAAATTCTGTTTCCTGTTTCCTGTTTCCTGTTTCCTGGCCAAAAGCCATATCTAACGGAGCATCCAGTTGAAAAGAAAATCCCCGGCTTTTATCTTCGAGTTGAGCGCTTGATAGCCCCAAATCAAATACAATGCCATCAAATTTGTCTCTTTCCCCCTTAAATTCTTCTTTGATAATTTTTTGTAGGTTTTTGAAATTGCCATAAATTAAAATTACATTTTTTACCTGCCCGCCATAGCCTTGGCGAAGGCGGGTTTTTTTAAAAACTTTTTTAGCATTTTCTATCGCTAATTTATCTAAATCTATTGCTAGTACCTTTCCGGTTGCTCCTACTCTCTTAGCAATTTCCACAGTATATCCGGCGCCTCCTAAAGTACAATCTATAAACTCTTGTCCGGATTTCGGATCTAAATATTCTAAAACCTCCTTTAGCATTACTGGAATGTGTTTATATCCCATCTTATTAAATAACTAACGCTCTTGCTCTTTCAGTAATTACGCTTCTTAATATTTTAGTATCAACTAAAGGAGCCTTAATTATTTTTACTCTAATGTTATATCTTGTGTCTTGGCTTATTTTTTTACATTGAATTTGTTTTGACATAAATTTTTTATTTTTATTTTAATTATATAAATCTTAAACCATAAATCTAAAATTTCCTAGACTCCAAGTTCTCCAAGCGCTTCAGCAATATTTGTACTTTCTTTCTCGGCACCGGTTTTAAATTTATTCCAGTTTGTTTCATCCCAAATTTCTAACCTATCATAAAGTCCGGCAATAATCGCTTTCTTTTTTAGGCTAGCAAACTTTCTTAAATATTCCGGTAAATTAATACGCCCCTGATTATCAAAATCAACATCCATGGCCCCGGCAAGCATTAAACGAGCAAAAGCTCTTGCCTTTGACTGGCTTATCGGAAGCTTTGATAATTTTTCCGCGATTACCTGCCATTCTTTTTTTGGATATAAAAAAAGGCAGTTGTCTAATCCCCTAGTTACAACCGCTCCACCTTTTATGGTTTTACGAAATTTAGCCGGAACAGCCACCCTACCCTTGTTGTCCAAATTATGATTGTATTCCCCAATAAACATGCTATTTTAATTTCTAAATTATAGTCATTAATTAATCCCTAATGACAAAATCCTAATGTCAAATCAAATTCAAATGACTAAATACTTAAATAAATAATTTGGATTTTGTCATTTGAATTTGATTTGACATTTGGGCTTTGGATTTTAAAATCTTTTAAATTCTTAATTAAGATTCAGGAGAAGCTTGATTTGCTAAAGCACATCAAGCCCCTTCTTTGCCTTAATATTTTCTCTGTTTAAGTCCAGAGCGACCTTCCCCATTTTTTATTTAGCGTGAATTGTCTTGGCTAAATTATGGAAATTTTTTGTTTTTATTTTTGTTTTTAAAAAGCTATTAAAAATAAAGCTAAAAGATATAAAATTACTATTATCCACTTTTCCCCACTTTTCACCAATCTAATTTAATTATACACCACTTTTACCCAAAAGTCAATCCCCCGCAACCACCAACTAATACCGTAAAACAAGCAATTTTTTAAAATAAAAAACTTACTTGTTGATAAGTAAGCTTTTTTTAAAAAATATAAATTGTAAAATATTTTAAGTTTTCAACATCTAATCCACATATTTATGAAACATGTAACAAAGAACAAAATTATAATAATTACTTGTTATTTATTACATGTTATGTGTTACGTGTGGTAATATTCGGCTCCTTGCTATAAATCGGCTCTACAACACTAAACTTTCTGTTTTTTGCTTTTAAATCTTTCTTCACTCCCTCAACCGGCACGCCTAAAGCATATCCCAAAGCATTAGCCGTAACTACGCCTATACGTAAAGCGGTAAACGATCCCCCATTATTATTGACTTGCACTCTTTTGATGTCTTTTAAATCCAATTTATTGCTCTTTAAAATTTTATCTATCAAGGGCAAAAGTTTTTCCGCTTGAGTATAGGGAGCGGAAATTTTTTTCTTAAACAATTCTTTCCCGCTATCTATAATCTTAATCTCAATATCATCGCCTTTAGTTGTATTAATGTGTAATATCATAAATTATAATAACTTTTAAGATTAATTGACTATATAAGATCGGAAGAGCGTCGTGTAGGGAAAGAGTGTAGATCTCGGTGGTCGCCGTATCATTAAAAAAAAAAAAACTATAACAAAATAC
>CAJVWV010000014.1 GCA_913009695.1 uncultured bacterium | reverse complement strand
TCTCCCTTTACTTGCGCGACCTCCAGCTCTCCTTTTTCTAAATACCAATTATGCAGATCAACAATTTCTAATTCTCCACGTTCGCTTGGCTTAACGTTTTTCGCAGCTTCAATTACTCTTGAATCATAAATATATAATCCAGTCACACAATAATCGCTTTTTGGGGTTCTTGGTTTTTCTTCAATAGAAAGTGCTTTCATATTTTTATCGAATTCCACTACGGCGAATCTTTCCGGGTCATGAACTTTTTTTGCAAAAACTTTACCGCCCTTTTTAAAGTTTTTTATGTCTTCGGACAAATCATCTTCAAAAATATTATCTCCTAAAATCATACATACATTATCATCATCAATAAAATTTTCGCCAATTATAAAAGCGTCAGCTAAGCCCCTTGGCTTGTCCTGAATTTCATAGGTAAACCTCACGCCGAATTCTTTACCGCTGCCAAGTAAATTTAAATAATCCCCCGCTTTTTCAGGTGCGACAATAATTAAAATATCCTTAATCCCGGCTTTAATTAAAGTATTAAGCGGATAATAAATCATTGGTCTGTTATAAATTGGTAATAGTTGTTTGCTTGTTACTTTTGTACAGGGCATTAGCCTTGTGGCTAATCCACCTGATAAAATTATTCCTTTCATATAATTAGTTTTTAAAGTTAATAAAGTTAAAAGCTGTAAAGTCATTACTTATTACTTAAGTATTCCTTTAGGGCATCTTGCCATTTTCTTGGCGGTTTTAATTTGGTGTTAAGCAAAACTGAATACTTCGGTCGTTTTGCGGGACGTGGAAATTTTTCGCTCGTTACAGGACTTACTTTTACACCAATATCAGCTATTTCAAATAATTCTTTTGCTGCCTCATACCAGGTACACTGTCCGCTATTTACGACATGATAAATTCCGAACGGATTATTATTTTCAATTAACTCTTTTGTTTCTTTCGCTATGTCAGGCGTATAAGTAAAACAACTTACCTCTTCATCAACTACGTCTATTCCATCTTTCTTGCCATCCGAAGCTTTAGCGTAGGGTGGTTTTTCTCCTAATTTTAGCATAATATCAAAGAAACTTGGTTTTGCTCCTTTGCTCTTTCCTTCGGGACCAAATAATTTTGATGTACGAATTATGTAATATTTTAATCCCTTTTCACTTAAATTCATTATAGCACGTTCACCCATTAATTTTGTTTCTCCGTATTTATTAATTGGATTTGGATTATCGCCTTCCCTGTAGCCATTTTCATTTTCTCCATCAAAAACATAATCAGAAGAATAATGAATCAAAATGGCGTTATTTTTTAAAGTCGCTTGCGCTAAAGCTCCGGGCGCTTCGCCGTTTATTTTTTTCGCTAATTTATATTCTTTTTTATCATCCTCGCATTTGTCAACCGCGTTATATGCGACAGCGTTTATAATTATATCCGGTTTTAAATTTTTTATTTTTTTGTCAACTAATTTTTTTTTAGTTATATCTAACTCTTCTCTGTCACAAGCAACTACCTCGTAATTTTTTTCAAAAACTTTTACTAATTGTTGCCCGAGATTCCCTTTAAAACCTAATATTAATACTTTTTTTTGCATAGATTTATACAGATTTAGACTGATATTTCACTTCTTCAGCTCATGGCTATATTGTTTTTTATAATAATCCTGATATTTTCCGCTCTTAATATTTCTCCACCATTCTTCATTATTTTTATACCATTCAATTGTTTTTTTTAAGCCATCTTCAAAACTAACTTCCGGCTCCCATCCAAGCTCATTTTTGGCCTTCGTAATATCCATAGCGTAGCGAAAATCGTGTCCTGGCCTGTCTTTTACGTATTCAATCATTTCTCCGCTTTTGCCCATTAATTCTAAAATCTTTTTTGTTATATCTATATTTTGCAGTTCCGTTTCTCCGCCTAAGCAATAAGTTTCGCCGATTTTACCTTTTTTAATTATGGCGTCAACCCCGGCGTTATGGTCGTCAACGTAAATCCAATCGCGGATATTTTTGCCTTCGCCATAAACCGGCACCTTCTTTCCTTCAATTAAGTTGGTTATAAATAAAGGGAAAAATTTTTCAGGAAATTGGTATGGCCCGAAATTATTAGAGCAATTAGAAATAGTAATTGGCAATTTATGAGTATGAAAGTATGCTCTAACTAAATGGTCAGAGGCGGCCTTAGAGGCGCTATAAGGGTTTCGCGGAGCATAAGGAGTTCTTTCATTAAAAGCCGAATCATTAGAATCCAAGGAGCCGAACACCTCATCGGTAGAAACATGATGAAATCTTATATTGTCGTTATTCTTTGCCGCATCCAACAGAACCATTGTTCCTTTAATATTGGTTCTAACAAAATCACTGCTGCCCATTACTGAACGGTCAACATGTGTTTCAGCAGCGAAATGCGCGATTAAATCTATACCTTTCACTAATTTATTAACTAAATCGGCATCGCATATATCGCCTTTTATAAATTTATAATTTTTATTTTCTTCAATCTCTTTTAAATTTTCCAAGTTGCCCGCGTAAGTCAAAGCATCCAGATTAACAATTGTGTCTAGTGGATATTTATTGAGCCAATATCGTATAAAATTAGAACCGATAAAACCGGCTCCGCCCGTTATTAATAGTTTCATATTCTTAAAGCCACCTTTATCAAGAAAACTTTTATAAAATTTATTTAAATTTGATTTTTAATTTTTCCCGCAATTTCTTCCGCGTCGCCATCGCCATACTTCCCTTGCGGCCAAGAATGCAAACCGTCATTATGTTTTCTTGGCACAACATGAAAATGAATGTGCGGAACAATCTGTCCCGCGACCGGATCGTTATTTTCGCAAACATTGTACCCGGGAGCTCCCAAGCCATCTTTAACCGCCTTTCCGACTTTTTTCACGCCTAAAATTAATTTACTTAAAATTTTTTCCGGAATATCTTCTATATTCGCATAATGCTCTTTAGGTATAACTAAAGTATGCCCATAACTAATCGGCATAATATCCAAAAAAGCGCAAACGTCTTCATCTTCGTAAACCTTATTGGAAGGAATATTTCCTTTTATTATTTCACAGAATATGCAGGACATATTTTGAAAAATCTAAAGTTCAAATTACAAATGACAAATCAATTTTCAATAACTAAATGCTTAAATTATTTAATCATTTGGATTTTGGATTTGATTTGACATTAGGATTTTGTCATTTGGACTTTATATAATTAATCTATCTTATAAGGTGAATTTTCCTTATCCTCCCATCTTATCTCATCAACCTCTTCTCCTTTTTCCTCACCTTTATACAATTTATCCGGTAAATTTACGCACCAGCCGTCAACATCGGAAACGCATTTATAGCCGTGCACTACTCCTGGAGGCACGATTACCATAGTCGGATTATTGGCTCCCGCTTTAATTTGTATATGTTTATCTTTCGTTTTACTGCCATCACGATTATCCCAGAGATGAAGTTCAAAGCTGCCGGGTCCCGTAAAAACAAAACAGTCCGACTGCGCCTTATGCTCATGCGGACCTCTAACTACACTCGGCTTAGTCACGCTTACATACCCCATAACAGGACTATAATCAATTTCGTCATTCCTAAAAAACTCCGCCAACCATCCGCGTTCGTCTGTATTTTTATTTAATTTTTTAATTATTACTCCGTTTATCATTTATTTTATTAATCATCGGCAATATTTCTTTAAAATGAGATACTATTTCTATTGGCTTGCCTTGTTCTAATTTTTCTCTCTCATGAAAACCATAATCAACTGCGATTGTATTTAAATTAACTTTATTTGCTTCCAAAATATCTCCTAAAGCATCAGTCACAAAAATACAATTGTCTTTATCTATATTAGATTCATCCATTAATAGCTTAAATTTTTCTATTTTAGATTTATGCGATTCCATTCCAAGGACTTTTTTAAAAATATGCAGAATGTTATTATTTTCAAAATAATTATTCAAAGTCATTTCCATGTTTGAGCTTATTATAAACAATTCAAATTTATTTTGCATTTTTAAAAGTTCGCTTTTAATTTCATTTTCTATTTTCAACTTTTTAAATTCTTCCTCTTGCATCTCAAAGTATTTTTTAGACACTTCGGGGGTAACTTTTTCACGATCATAAATATTTCCATTAAAAAAATCTTTATATTCGTTCAGGGTTATTCCCGGAAAAATTATTTTATTAATATTAAAAGCTAATTCAAGAGTATCATGAATCACACCGTCAAAATCAAATATTATCGCTTTAATCATATACACAATCTTCCACCGAACTTTAGTTCTGGTTCGGCAGGTTTTAACCTGCCGTGTTCGTACGCGACTAAAGCCGCCCGAACCCTGCCCTAAAGGACGGTAGAAGTTTTGAATTTTGAGCTTTGAATTTATTTGGTCCCGAGTTATTCGGGATTGAATTTGTAATTTACCTTCCTATATCCCTAAACAACGGCATTCCTGTTGAAGCGCTGGTCGGAACGTAAATTGTGCCTTCTCTGTCTTTTAATTCGCTGATATAGCGGTAATAAAGATAATTATTTGTTAAACTGCGATTTATAATCTTTTGAGATTCCGCTTGGCCCTCGGCTTCAATTATTTTTCTTTCTTTTTCTTTTTCTTCTTTGGTTAAAATAAAATCATACTTTTCCGCTTCTTGCTCGGCCTGTAGTTTTTCTTGGATAGAGTTTGCTAGATTGGCTGGCAATTGAACATTTCTAAGCAGTACCTGCTCTAGCACAATTCCGCGAGGCTCTAAATTTTCTTTTAATTTATCATTAATGTTTTGCGCCGCTTCTTCTCTCTTTTCCGAATAAATATCTTTTGCTTCATATTGAGCGATAATTTCGCGGATTGCGCTTCTAATTTCCGGCCTGATTACTTTTTCCTCATAAGTCAAACCGACATCCCTATACACATCAGAGGCTTTTTCTTCGTTTAAATGGTATAAAACCGTCATGTCTAAATCCACGTTTAAACCCTCTTTAGTTAAAGCGGTAATCGCATCCGCTCCACTTTTTTTACCTTCCCCTTTTGTACCGCTCATAGTATATTCCTCGGTCCTGATGCTCATTTTCGTCACTTTAGCCAAAGGTATGACCAAATGAAAACCGGAACTAAGTTCTTCGTTTTTAACTTTTCCGAAAAGAGAGTAAACACCGGTTTCCCCGGCATCAACAATTACGATTGACGCGAAAAATAACCAGAGAACCAATAGCGCGATAATAACGCTTGAAAAAACTTTTTTAGCACCCTGTATTGATTGCAGGTTGCTTACATCTATTGTTTGTGACATATTTTTTTCTTTATCTTGCCAAGGCATTCCTACCTTCACGAGATTTTTAATATTTAATTTTTTAATTAATATATAAATACCTAAAACTATCAATAAAAAAATAATTCCTCTTCCACCTAATATAGGAAGCATAAAAAAGAGGACAAATAATACTAAAGGTATATTCTTAAAAATTTTATTTTCCATTATTTTTGTTACTTAATATCAATATTAATATACCAGTAAACAACCAAAATATCAATACCCAGTTTATGTTTATATAAGCCAAAACTATACCATGCCAAATAATCTCTAAAATAACAAAAATCACCAATGCGCCGGATAAGACATGGAATATTTCTTTTAAAGTTGTATTGATATTTTTTAGCATCAGTCTTAATCAGTTTAAATCAATACTTAAATTTTGCATAGATTAAAACAGATTTAAACAGATTAATTTATTTTTTTAATCCTAATTTTTCCCATAAACTCGTTCCCTGCAAATTAATCTTTATCTCACTAATCTCTATAAAATCGTCTATTTCGTCATCAGCCTTAAGACCTGGAACAGAAATCAAAAAACTATATTTTCCATTTTCCCTGTATGCTTTGCTTAAATCAAATTGAGCTTTTGCTGTTTTCCATTCTCCTTCTTCTCGCGGATAATTATAATTCGCTAAAATATAATTTATATTTTCATTGGCAATATCCATGTTCACGTCAACTTTTTTAATTTCCGGACTGATTAAGCTTTCTTTATTAAAGCTAAATACGCCGTTGCCGGACAATATTACGTCATCTTTTTGCAATTTTATTTTTTTTATGTCGCCCTTGATTTTAATGCTAAATTGCTTATATGTTTCGCTAATTTCTAATTCATCATCATTAATTTCAATTGTCTGTAAGTTCGCCGGGTTGATTGTTTGAGCGTTTATCGCGCTGCTATCTGAGTACAATTCAATATTTTCGTTCCCACTATCGTAAATCCACACTTTATTTATAAAAGACAATTTTTGCTGTTTTGTTTTAATGCTTTTTGTAACAATGTCATCGTTTGTCTTTATTTCAATCTTATAAACTCCTTCAGGGAGATTTGCTAATTTTAATTTCATTTCTCCCCTGTCAGTAATTTTATTATTATTTTCACTAACACCGTCATCATCAAAATGTCGGCTATCAATTAATTGATTATTGTAATATAAGTATAGATTAATTTCATCACTATCTTTATTTTTATTTAAATCCTGAAAATTAAAAGTGAAATCTAATTTTTCGTCTTTGACATAAGTATAAAATTGAAAAGGACCGCGTAAGGCATAATTAATTTTATTTTCTTCATCAGACGGCTTATAATCAGGCAAAAGATATTCGGTATCTAAGTTATAATTATAAGTTGCTATTTCGTTAATCTCCGGCCCGCCTAATTTCGGCGAGGCAAGCAGGTTGTCTAAAAAATTCTGAATAGAATTATATTTCTTTATTGGTTCGGATGTCGTAGAAATATCACGCTGAAGCAAAACAGTATCACCTTCTCTTGTTTCTCCCCAGACTAAGCTTAACTGATCTATAATTTTATTCTCAATCGGCTTTAAATCATAACGCCACACTATTTTATCAACTAAAACTCCGGCTTCAATAAGAGGGATAGAGATCGGATCTCCCGCTGGAGATGCGATCTCTTGTCGTCTATATTTCAAAGTTAACATAGCTTCATCAAACCTTCTTGGCGTATGCAAAGAAAAATAAACCGGATCGCCAATAATGACTTGACTGCAAAAAATCGCATCAGAAACCGAGTTTCCCCTTGGAAACTCGGTTTCTTTATCGCAGACAATCGGCTTAACTCTTTCTTTGGGGGTTAATTTTTCAATAAAATAATTAGGTTTAGTAAAATCATACGTATAACTTATTTTTCCGCTCGGCGCTACGCCCATATATAAAAGCCAGCCGACAACGCCGGCTAAAATAACCCATAGAATTATTCTAAGCTTTATCATTTTTATTGTGAAGTTGGCTAAATTATAGTATAATATCAATACAAGTATTTTACTTTATTTTTAATAAAAAAACAACAAGTTCGCAGTGACTTGTTGGGTAAAATTAAAAATCGTTAAAAAATATCCGATTTTAAAATAAAAAACATGGAAAGCAATTTACAACTGAAAGACTATAGGAAAATTGTCGGAGACAAAATTATAAAAGAAATAGAAAAAAAAGCTAAAAAATTTTCCAAAAAACATATACTGCTTGTAAACTCTACTTACCAGGGCGGAGGTGTGGCGGAAATTCTTAATACACTTGTCGTTTTATTTAATAACGCGGGCATAGATGTTGGCTGGAGAATACTTCATGGTACGCCGTATTTTTTTAATACTACAAAAAAATTTCACAATTCTCTTCAGGGAGACAAAATAAATCTTTCCGAAAAAAAGAAAAAAAACTATTACGAAACCAACAGGAGATTTTCTACATTTACTCATATTGACCATGATCTTGTAGTCATCCATGATCCGCAACCCCTTCCCTTAATTGATTTTTACAAAAAAACTCAGCCGTGGATTTGGCGATGCCACCTAGATTTATCAAACTCAAACTTAAAGCTATGGAAATATTTAAAAAAGTATATTAAAAAATATGATCACGTCGTAGTTTCTAAGGAGGACTACAAAAAAAATTTGTCAATTCCGCAAAATATAATACATCCGGCAATAGACCCGTTGTCTAGCAATAATAAGCCTTTTCCTCAAGATTTTATTAATAAGTATTTAAATAAATTCGGAATTGACAATCGGATACCTTTTATTGCACAAGTTTCTAGGTTTGATAAATGGAAGGATCCAATCGGCGTTATTAAGATTTTTGAAATGGTAAGAAAAAAAATGAGATGCCAGCTAGTGCTCTTGGGCACGCAAGCCACTGATGATCCCGAAGGAAGTATTATGGTAAAAGAAATTGAAAAAGTAATAAAAAATTGTAAATTTAAAAATGATATCAAACTTTTAAATATAAATGATGATATTTTAGTTAATTGCGTACAAAAAAATTCACATGTTATACTTCAAAAGTCTATAAGAGAAGGATTTGCTTTGACAGTTTCAGAAGCTCTTTATAAAGGCACGCCTGTTGTTGCATCTGATATCGGCGGAATACCTCTTCAGGTCATAAACGGAGAAAACGGTTTTTTGCATAATCCTAAAGACTACGATAGTTTTGCGGATAGTATTATAAAACTTTTAAAAAACAAAAAGCTTCGTGAAAAACTTGGAAAGCATGGCAAAGAATACATAAAGAAAAATTTTTTAATAACTCGCTTAATGGACGATTGGCTGAATTTATTTGATAAATATTTGTAATTATAAAATAATGAAAACAAAAAATCTCAATTATCAAAAGGCTATACCCTAATTGAAATATTGATAGTTATATCAATAATTGGTTTTATTATGTCTTCAGCTTTATATTACACAAATTATGCCCGAATCAAGTCTAGGGATGTTTTAAGAATTGCAACATTAAAAGAAATATCAAAAGCAGTAGAAATGTACTATGATGAATATGGTTATTATCCAGTAGCAGAAGGGCAAGTTGAGTCAGGAAGATGTGAAATGGATCCATTTGATGTTGCACTGGAAACTAGTGAAGATATAGGCGGCATAATGACCATAAAAGACACAAGTGTCAGTGATCCATGGATTCCTCAACTTGAACCACCTTATCTAGACTGTGAATCTACTGGTGAAAGCTATATATCGTCATCTTGGCTAAAAGACCCAGTAAATAAGTATCCAATAAGGTATGGATACTATGTCAAGGAGGATTTAAGTACATATGAGCTTACAGCATTGTTGGAAATTAACGATGATTTGATGATTTAATGAATAATGATGGTGGCAATAACAATAATCGTTACGAAGTTGGCCCTGGAAAAAATTATTTAAAGGGTTATTGAATTATATATATGAGACACCTTTTCACAACAACGGTAAATATATTTAGAAAATTAAATTTTTAAATACCTCCAAATACTCTCTCGCTGTATTTTCCCAACTAAACGCCTTAGCTTTTTCCAGCCCTTTTTCTATTAAATTATTTCTTAACTCATCATTACTCAAAACCTGCTCAATAGCGGAAGCCATATCCGTAATATTATGCGGGTCAACCATAATTCCGGCGCTACCCACTATTTCAGGCAAACTGGAGGTAAAACTGGTTATGATCGGCGTTCCGCAGGCCATTGCTTCTAACGGCGGAAAGCCGAATCCTTCATAAAAAGACGGGTAGACAAATAAGGAAGCGAGGTTATATAAATAAACCTTGTCTTTTTTATCTACGTATCCTAAAAATTTAACATCGTCTTTATATTTTGATTTTTTCCATTCGTTTAAAATATCTTCGCTCTTCCAACCCTTGCCTCCGGCAATTATTAATTTATAATTTTTAAATTCATCATGCCTTGCGCGAAATTTATTATAAGCGCTAATTAGCCCTTCTATATTTTTTCTCGGCTCAACCGTTCCTAAAAATAAAATAAATTTTTCCGGTAATTTATATTTTTCTTTCACGAAATTTAAGGAGCTCAACTCCAAAGCTTTGGAGTTGAGCTCCTTAAACTCGCTTTCAATTCCGGAATAAATAACTTTAATTTTTTCAGGTTTAACACCGCACAATTCCACGATATCGTTTTTTGTATTTTCGCTTACGGCAATAATCTTATCAAATTTTTTAACAAGTTTTTTTACGTTTATCATCTTGTGCCAAAAATTTTTTCTAAAACTAAAATACTCGGGAAATCTTAAAAATGATAAATCGTGAATTGTCAGAATACTTTTACCTCCCCTCTCCCGCTCCGCAGGAGCGGGAGAGGGGTTGGGGGTGAGGGCGATAAAATTAATATGCGGCATAAAAAATAAATCAACGCCCAAAGCTCTGTCAATTTTAGGATAATTTAGATGTTTAAACAAAAAATAGTTTAATATCTTATTTGGAATACTTTTTTTAATAATTTTAACGTTCGGATAATTAAATTTTGGCATGTGCTTTTCTATGTCTTTAGTAGAATTATAAAAAAGCCGGTACTCGTTTTGAGAATCCAGCTTTAAAATTTCCTTAACTAAATTTAATGTATATTCCGAAACTCCGCTGTATTGGGCGTCCATTAAGGTTCGTATATCAATACCTATTTTCATTTTATAGAAAACAGACGACAGACGACAGACGACAGAAAATAGTATCATTTTCTGTTATCTGTTTTCTGTTATCTATCATTAAACTTTTTATATTCTTCATCAATAAAATTTTTTATTTCTCTTTTAAATCTTTCTGTACTAAATTGCTCGGTATGAGCGCGGATTTCTTGTGGATTAAAATTATCAGCATTAAATTTATTAACGGCATTCATTAAAGATTCGGACGTTTGATTATTAAAAAATATTCCGGTTTTTCCTTCAATTACTGTCTCCCTTGCTCCTCCCTTTTTAAGAGCAATAACCGGTCGCCCCGAAGCCATGGCCTCAATCATGGTTATTCCAAAATCCTCCTCTTGCGGGTTTATAAAAGCCTGGCATTTTTTATATAGCTCAGCCTTTTCGTCATCGCTAACCCTTCCTAAGAATTCAATATTTTTATTATCTTCAGCAATTTTTTTAAGCCTTTTTAAGTCAACACCGTCTCCGAATATTTTTAATTTTTTATCTAATTTTTTAAACGCTTCAATAACAATATCAACTCTTTTATATGGAGCTAGTCTGCCTCCTATTAAGAAAAAATTATCTATTGTTTCGGCAATACTGAACTTATCTAGCGCAACAGGAGGATAAATAACAGTTGAATTAGCCTTATAATATTTAATAATTCTTCTTTTTACGGTCTTTGAATTAGCAATATACTTATCAACGCGATCAGCCGCCGCCCTGTCCCAAATTCGTATATAGTTTAAAATTAAAGAAATTATTTTTTTAAAATATTTATTATATCTAAGCTCTTCAATGTATTGATGTGTATCGCTCCAAATATAGCGCGTAGGAGTATGGCAATAACAAATATGCAAAGTATCAGGAGAAGTAATTACGCCTTTCGCAAAAGCGCTCGCATCCGAAATTACTAAATCATATTTTTTTAAATCAAAAAACTCAACCGCCATAGGCATAAACGGCATATACCATTGGTAATGTTTAATCCCTCCTGGCAGACGTTGGATTATAGAAGTTTCAATTTTTCTATTCTTAAAATATTTATCAGCGTGCTTTTGTTCATAAAGCAAAGTATAAATAGGCGCATCCGGAAACATATCCGCAAACACCTTTAAAACCTTTTCCGCTCCGCCATCCTGAGCGAGATGATCATGTATTAGGGCGACTTTCATAGTTAAAATAAAGGATAAATTAAATTAAACAAAAATATACAAATTAGAAATTTATATTATTCAGCTTTTCTTCCTCTTGTTACCGCCAAGGGCGTTCTTAGTAAAACCATTAAATCCAAAAGCAAAGACCAATTCTCAATATAATACGCGTCTAATTTTACTTCTTCCTCAAAGGTTAAATCGCTTCTTCCGGAAATTTGCGCCAGTCCGGTCATACCGGGTTTTATTGTTAAAGTTTTTTTGTGGCGATGCTCATATTTAGCGACTTCTTCCGGTAAATGCGGTCTTGGTCCGACTAAACTCATATTTCCTCTTAAGACTAAAAATAATTCAGCTAATTCATCAATGCTCCACCGCCTTATAAATTTTCCAAAACGAGTAACGCGCGGATCATCCTTTATCTTAACCATTGGACCGTCGTCGCGTATATTTTTGTCCGCCAACTCAGTATATCTTTTACCGTCCATATTCGGTACCATTGAGCGAAATTTAAAATATCGAAATAATTTACCTCCTTGGCCAACCCTGTAGACAATTTCTCCGTCATCACGGCGCGAAAAAAATATTGGGCCATGTGAATCTAATTTTACCATTATTGCCGTAATTAATAAAATAGGGCTTAAAGCAATAATTAAAAGTAGGGAGCCGACAACATCAAACAATCTTTTAACAATTCTACCCCAACCGTCTAAGGGAGTTTTTTTAACCTCTACTATCGGTATGCCGGCGGTTTCAGCGACCTCGGTTTTTAAAACTTTTGTCCCAAGCAAATCGGCCGCGTATTTAAAGGTTAGATGATACTCATCAGCAAAATCATATAATCGTAAAATTTCAGTTTTACTTAAATTCGGATCACTTTGAATAATTTCATCCACCTTTTTACCTGCCCCGCCATTGCGGTGGTTTTTTAAAAAACCCGCTAAATCATCAGCTGTTTCAATATCAAAATTTCGTAATCGTTTAACAATATCAAACCCGGAATTTCTCGCGCTTGAATAATAATGCATTAAATTTTCAGTTGTTTGGCTGTTTCCCACTAAAATAACTTTATGGACTCCAATGCCGTATTTAAATAACGCCCTTTGAATAAACCTAATTAGTATACGGCCGATACTTACGTAAATTATCGCTATAATCCAACCGGCTAAAACAATAAAACGGGAATCAAAAAGTTCCCGTCTAAAAAATATTAATACAACAATTAACACAAAACCCGTTGAACAAGCTAAAATTACACGCATAATTTCCTTTGATAATTTTCTCGCGTCTTTTATGTTATACAATCCGGATAAAGCGAATACAACAAGCCACGTCAGAGCAATAAACAATACAATTTTAAAATACCCGCCTAACGGCAAGTTAAAGATAGCCGGCCTGATTTCAGTAGTAAATTCAGAAAAACGAATATAATAAGCCGACATTCCAGCCAGTACTATCATTAAAAAATCAAGCGGAACTAATAAAAATGAAAAAAATAATTCTGACCTCTTCATATGAAAAACATGAAACTAACGAATAAAAAACGAAAAGGCGCGAATTAAACTAAAAACTTCTTTTTTGCTTTTGTGTTTATTCGTAACTTCTCGTTCATTTTGTGTATGATGTAAATCTCAATAATATCAGGGCAAGTTATAAGCCGGATTTTGTATCCCTTTTAAGGGCGATGACCATCTATCTAGCCCAACCATTGCTGGCTGGATCATGCGAGCCACTTTTCCCCAACTACGCTAAAGCTTCGTATAACAAGCTCTCTTACTAATGTAGAGAGCCTGCCCTCCGAAGCTTTAGCGCAGGAGGGTTTGCTCTTGCTCCAAATGGGGTTTACCGTTCATTGCTGTCACCAGCAAGAAATGCATGTAGCCTATATTATATTGGATATCCTGATAGAACATACTCACCATGCATCTTTTCACCTTTTGCTCGCTATACAACGTACAACAAGCTAGTATTGTCTCTGTGGCACTTTCCGTATCCCGAGAATACTCGGAACCGTGGGCGTTACCCACCATCTTTTTTCCGCCAATTGGCGGAGAAGTCCGGACTTTCCTCCCAGCAAAATGCGGGGCGATCATCCACTTACCCTGATATTATTAAAATTTAATGTTATGATATACATCTTGTATATATTATAGCATAAAAATTACATCATTTACACAATAAAATCAAGAAAAATATAAAAAATACCTAATATTAGATAATTTTAGTGTTATTATATAAATTAAACTGTTTTAAATTGGCTCCGAACTCTGAACGAAATCCGAACTTTTTTTAAAGAAAACCCAGAATAATAATGAAGTGCGTTTCCACTCGCCTCCGCGGAGTTTATCCCGCACTTCGTTGCGGGGCTACGGCGAACCAAAACAGAAATTTTTTCAATACATTTTTAAGGTGAATGCCGTAGGCAGAGAGGATGCCCTGGGGTATTTAATTTTTTTCTGCCCCCATTTTTTGCCCCAGGGCACTCTCTCTTGCTTCGCAATTTATTTTATGTATACCATTGTGGCGCACCTTGTCTTTTAACAGAATTTGAAAAATTTTCTGTTTTGGTTTTCTCTTAATCAGAGAAAAGCGGAAACGCTCTAATCTAAATCGCAAAAGAGCAAAAATTTTTACCCCGCACTTGCGAAGCAAGTTTGCGGGGCATTCCCCCTGACCCCCTTCCTTTTTGCCCTTTTGCTTCCACGCTCGCAGAGCGAGCGCGACGACGGGGATTTTTAAAAAAGAAAACAATAAGGAAAAGACCTCACTTTAAAGAGACCTTTTCCTAAATTTAGACTAATAAAAACTCTAACTTATTAGTCCGTATGCTCTTCTTCTCCCTCAAACTGGTGGTCAATGCCGTCTTTGTCAAAGTCTCCACCTTTTTCAGACTCTTCTAATTCCGCAGATTCTTTTTCGTTATCATCATTTTCAACCTGCAAAATAGAACCATTACCAGCATCAACTTTGACTTCTTGATTGCCAATTCTCACTTCATATATTAGATTCCCATTTTCATTGTCTAATTCAACACTAGAAGCAGTACCGCCAATTTTTATTTCAGCGGCTTGCTTAGCTTGGTCTGCAGTGATTTGAGCCAACCCTGCTAACGCTTTGCTCTCGTCCTGCTCGCTCTTACCCTCATATTTGGCTTCATCAACTATGATACTGCCCATATACGAAGGATCTTGAGTTTCTTGCTGCTGAGCAGTTGATACTTGAGTGGCATTATTATTTTGCGCCGCTACTTGATAAGCGCCAATTGAACCGCCACCTAACAAAAGCCCTAAAGCAAGCATACCAATTATTTTTTTGTTCATAAGTTTGTAATTTTAATAAATTATTTTAACAAGAAACACTAGTCGACCTTTGTTATTCTAATGTTCTAATTTCAGCTTAACAAATCAAAATGAGTAGTCTATGAAAATTAATCTTTTATTTTTTTGTCTTGCTACCTACATTAATACTGTCAATTTAACAAATGTGAATGAATAATCTATGAAAACAAAAATACCACAATTTGGTTGTGGTATTTTTGTTTTATTCAGCTATTTTTTATCTATTCACCATCTTTTTTATCTGAACTAATCTGTTTTTTTCTTAGCAAAGAAAATATATCTTTGTATCTGCCAATCACCAATCCTGCCAATAATCCGCCAATACCTATGCCAACCGCCAACGGTAGTTCTTCTTCCTCTTTCCTCTCACTTTCTTCGTTATCTTCTTTTCCATTTTCTGCGTCTTTTTTATCATCATTATTTCTAAGCCAGTCTCTATCTTTACCATCTTGTTCCTGATCTCCTTTTTTGTCTATATCCTCATATTCGTTATTTGTATTGATGAATATCTAAAAACCCAAGCCATAGTCTTTCTTAAAAATTATATATTCAAATAATCAATAAAATCTAAAACTTGATTAGCTATAATTCTAGAATCACGATTAATAATATGTCCGCCATTGTTAAACAAAACAATCTTTTTGTCTTTACTGGAAATTTTATCTACATTTTTTTGTAAATATCTATAATCAGTTATCAAATCTTTTTTACTATGTAAAAAAAGAACTGGCGTTTGAATATTATTTAAATTATCTAAAAAATTATTTTTAAGAAAATTAACAACCATTTTTCCGGCTCCAATTGGCAATAATCTAAAATTTACATAACGCTTATCAACGTAACGCCAAAGTGGATAAATTAATGGATAAATAATCTTTAAAAAAACAATCAAACAACGCTGACTTAAACGGAAAGGAGTGCCCACGCTAATTATTGCCGTTAAATTTTTTTGTTTAGCATATTCCAAAAACAAAGCTCCACCTAGACTAATGCCAATTCCCACTATTTTTTTATACTTTTTTGCCGCATTATTTATCACTTCAAAACTGCCTCTCAACATATCTTCCTCTGATAACTTGGAAAAATCTTTTGGTTTTAAATTTCCAAAAAAAGGGCTGGTAATAACTTTATAACCTTTTTCTTCTAAAATATTCCTTATGCCAAAAACCGGAAAATCATCTGGCGCAAACCCCGGCAATAAAATAAAGCATATTTCTTGTTTATTATTTATCATTTTAATTTAAATATTTTAATAATTCTTAATTACATCCTGATATAATCTCTCAAATTTTTTTATTATTTTCGACTGGCTGTGTTTTTGGATTAAAACACGACTTTGCTCCCCCATCTCTCTTAACTTATTCTTATCAGCAATAATTCTTAACATTTTTTCAGCTAAATCATTTTTATCTAATTCAAAAAGAAAACCATTTATTCTTGGCTCAACAAGTTCAGGTAAAGCTACGGCATTAACTGCTAAAACTGGCAATGACATTGCCATGGCTTCCATAACAGCAATGCCTTGTAATTCTGCTGAACCAGAGCCAATATAAATATCCGCTAAGCTTAATAATGTTCTTAAATCATCATGACTAACTTCCCTGGTAAAAATTACTCTATTTTTAAGGTTTAAATCATTAGCTATTTTTTTAAACATATTTTCATCTTTACCCTTGCCGACAATTAGCACCTGAATATCCTTATTTTTCAAAACAAGTTCGGTGGCCTTCAATATTAAATCAATATTTTTATCCAACTCTAATCTGCCAACAAAAATAAATGTGGGAATATTTTTATCCAAATTAAATTTAATAAAATCTCTATCAAATACCTTCCTCTTTTTAAATTCATCTAAATCAATTCCATTTGAAATAACTGTGATATTGTTTTTTAATCCGATTCTTGTTATTAATTCTTTAGCGGCAAAAGAAGGCGAGGTGATATGGTCAAGCTGATTATATATTTTAATAAAATTTTTCCACATTAAATTGATTGCCGTTCTTGTCATCGCCCGCGGGATATACTCTAATAAATTATCCGGCATAAAATGATTGGTGCCAATAATAGGAATATGATTTTTTTTAGCTATTTTTAAACAAGCTTTTCCCAGTATAAAATGATTCTGAATATGAATAATGTCTGGTTTGAAATCTTTAATGATTTTTTCTACTTTTTTATTTATATTAATTGGCACCACGGCTCGAAAATAAGGATGGATTGTTTTTACCTTAACTGACGCCATTCTAAAAATTTTTAATTTCCCACTATTCTCAATTCCATTTTTGGTACTTATACTGGGCGCAATTACCACAACCCGATGTCCATTATTAGATAATGCTTTGACTAATTGTCCACTAAATTTAGCCGCGCCATTTATATTTGGAGGATAAGTTTCGCTAGCTATTAATATTTTTAATTTTTCCATAAATTTTTTGTTGCTTCTTTTATTATAAAATAAGCAATAATTATTACGATAAATAATATACTAAACCAACTTAAATAAGAAATAATATCACTGGCTTTTGTCCAAAATTCAGCTAAATAATAACCTAAAGAAATCAAAATAGCTGACTTAATTATTGTAGCAAAAAAATCAAAAAATAAAAATTTACGCCAATCATAATGCGACATGCCAACACCAAGCAAAACCGGCAATCCGGTTATGTGGGTTAATTTTCCTAAAATTATTATTTTTTTAGGATGCCGATGAAAAAGCTTTTTCATTTTTTCCGCTTTAACTAAATTTTTATCAGAAATATTAAATTTTTTAAAAAGCATTTTTTGACCCTTGTAGCCAATAAAATAATAAAAAAAATCAGCAGATAAATCGCCTAAAACATGAACTATGTATGCTAAAAATAGATTTAAAAAACCTATTTTAACCAAAAAACCAGCCAACAAGCCAACAAGCGGACCTTCAATAAAAGTACCGATAAAAATACCTAAATATGCCAAATGATTGACTAAATTAATAATTAATAATTCCATATTTATTTTATTTTAAATTTACGTTTAAAATTCCAAAGCAACCATTCTTTTTTTATAAAAACGATATAGATCGCTAGGTAAATAATAGCTATTAAAAATAAAACGTCTATAAAATTAATTGCTAAATAAGCGTAAATATATATCCAAGCGTTGTGCAATAAACGATCAAATAATTCGAAATCTGGACTTTTAAATTTAACTATATCATATTTAACTCCTGAATCTGTAATATTAACTTTAATATAGTGATAAAAATAATGTTGCGGATCAATCCCTGCTAATTCTGCGCCACCACCACCTGTAATAATATACGGCGTTTTGCCCCATACGCCTTGATAATAGGCATGGATATGAGACACAAAAAGCATAGTTACATTATTTTCATCAAATAAATTATTTAGTTTTTTAACAAAGTTTAAATCCGTTAAGCTATGGCCTTGTTCATATTGTCCATTCCTTGGATCATAAAGGGGCACATGCATAAACACAAAACGATTTTGATAGCTTTGACTTTCGCTTAATTCATTATGCAGCCATTCAAATTGCCCTGGGTCAAGATTTTTTTCATTAGAATCATCTAAAATGATAAAATAATTATTGCCAACAGTAAAAGAATAATAAAAAGAACCAAAAATTTCATAATAATTAGCTCGGCCTTGTTCTCTATCTTCATGATTCCCAAAAACCGTAAGTAATGGTTTATTTAAATTTTTAATTTGATCTAAAAAAAATCTAAATTTTTCTTTTTCACCATCAAAAACTAAATCGCCATCATCAACCGCAAAAACAACATTGTCTTTGTTTAATTTAAAAATAAGATTTTCAAAAGTCTTGGCTGAATTTTTGTTATCACCGAAAACAGCAAAAGAAAAATTATTCTGGCTTTTATCTATTTTTTGCAATTGATGATAATTCCAATCAGAAGTTTGCGGCATCGTTAAATAAGAATGTATTTTTATGCCACTTGCAAACAATAATACTAATACAAAAAATATTACTACATATTTAGAAAATAATTGCTTTTTTATAGTTAGATATTTTTTAAAATAATTTTTGAAGTAAATATATATTGTAGTTAAAATGCTTATCAATATTAATACAATGATTGTCACTTCTTTCAAATATCTATGAATTAATGTTTCATTTTGTCCTAAAAAATAACCAAGAAATGTTAAGACTGAAATCCAGATTCCCGCTCCCAGTCCAGTATAAATTGTGAATTTCAGAGGATTCATTTTAGCCAAACCAGCTGGAAAAGAAATATATTGCCTAATTATTGGAATTAGCCTTCCATTAAATGTTGAAATGTGACCATATTTTTCAAAAAAGCTTTCAACTCTTTTAAGATGATGCTCTTTCAAAAATCTTAATATTAATTTTCTTCCAAATTTGTCAGCTATAAAATAATTTAACCAAGCCCCAGCAATTGAGCCTAAAATTCCTATTACAATGGCCAATATCAAGCTCATTTTCCCCTGATAGGCAAGATAGCCGGCTGGAATCATAACTATTTCGCTAGGAAAAGGAAAAAATGAACTCTCCAAAAACATTAAAATAAAAATACCTAAATACCCTAGAGCACCTATTGAATTAACTATAAACGAAATTATTTCATTATACATAATTATTTTTTAAATATTTTATAATATAAATTGATGATTAAATTATTAAGTTTTTGTAATCTCTCGCTGGACATAAAAATTATATAAGAAGAAATCATTGCCACTAAAATTGAACCAATAATATCAAATGGATAATGTAGTCCGCAATAGATTCTAGTCAATCCGCCGATAATACCTAATGCTAATAACATTATGCCAGTTTTCCTAGTTTGTTTAAAATATAAAAATACAAAAGCAATAGATAACATAAAAGTTGTATGGTCCGAAGGAAAAGACGTTTCTGGAGTATGCTTAATTAAAAAAATGCCAATTTTATCCATAAATGGTCGCTGGTGAAAATAGAATAAAGTAATAACAAAATTAAATATTAAAATGGAATAAAAAATTAATTTATGGCAAAACAAACAATAATTAACCTTTAAATTTCTTCTATATCTCCTTTCAGGAGATATTTTTTTATTTTATCCAATTCACCCATCACCTTTCTTTTCCCTTCTGTCGTTTTATGCCAATTGTTTTTTGCGAATCCATAAATATTATAGGCGGTCAGAATTATTTTAACGCTTTCCGGAAAGTGTTTTTTAAAAGTCATTAAAGCGCGCCGGGAGTGGTAATGTTTGACTACCGCCACAATTTTTTTAATATTATCAAAACCAATTTTTTCTTTTATTAATTTTTTAGAGAATAGAACATTTTCCAGAGAGTTAGTTGATTTATCTTCTAAAAAAATATCATCTTTGTCGACCCCCAGCTTTATCAATTCCCGGCTCATTTTTTGTGCTTCATTCTCGCCCGTCACTCTATTTATTCCTCCGCTTACTAATATTTTTGTAACGAGCTTGCTATTGTATAATTTATAAGCTTTGGCAATCGCTTCTTTGTGCCTCGTGCCGAAAACAAAAGCTAAGTCCGCTTTTTGCGGCTTTGATTCAAGAAAAATATACTCAGTGATTTTTTTAATGTCTTCCTTGGGCATACTTAGATAATAACAGATAAAAAAAAGCTTCTCAAGTCGTTACATCGACCTGAGAAGCCGTTGAATTAGTCGTCCCTCCAGCGGTACTGTTCCGGAAAAGTGCGAAAAACTTTGTTGACCATAATAGAAAAAATTCTTCCAGATAGATCTTTTTCCGAAAATTCCTGGACAGTTAAGCTTTGTTCGGGGAGACTGTTTACGGAGACAATGAACTTTTCAATTTTAATCAGCTTTTCTTTCAAACAGACAACTTGATTTAGAACGCCGGGAAAATTAAACCCTGATTTTGTCCAACCAATAAACGCTCTTAACATCTCCTTCTCCGCGGCGAAAATCAGCTGATTCAAAGTGTCAAAATTTTGCCGTTGATTAAAAGCATTGGCTTTCTTTATGCTCCAGAGCTCTTCTTGGTAACCTTTCTTTAAACAATCAATCCACTCCACGTATACTGTTTTCAGCGCCATATAGATAGAAGCTATTTGAGGGTTGATAAGATATTCGTGATATCCTTCAAAAGGACTGCGCCATACAAGCCTGTTTTCCGAGGCCATTATCTCTTGGATTGGAGTGCCATCAAAAATCCTTAAGGATTTTGAAAGAGTGGGCGTAAATCCGTAAGTCTCCAGGAAGTCAAGATCAACCTCTAATGTTTCAATAGTGGTGTACGGGTTAAAGACCATAAATCCCGGAACTATTCCAATGCCGACCCGCCGGAAAATGTCGATTGATTGGCGTATTGTTTCCAGCGATTCGCCTTTTTTAAACAACCTCAGTATTTTCGGATTAGCGCTTTCAATGCCCATTAAAACTCTTTCGAAACCGGCTCTGCTCATTAAAGTGGCTACTTCCAGATCAATATCATTTGATCGGCAAAAACCCATAATATGAACATCGTCGATATTGCGATTAATTATTTCGTTGCAGATGTCAACTACATGTTGGCGTCCTCCTTTCCCTGGACCGAATATGTTAGGATTGTTAAACTTAAAAACTCTTACATCCCGACTTCTTCTTAATTCCTCAATTTCATTAACTATGTCAATAGGACTTCTGCCCCGCCAGTTTGAACCAACCGATGTCCGTTCAAAAGACTGGTTGCTACAGAATGTGCATATGCCGTAACATCCTCGACTAGCTAAAATCGTAGCGTAGTTTGTTTTCTTTAAGCAAACATCCAACAAGTCGCGGCTTGGCCAACAAAGAGAATAAATGTCGGGCTTAGTTGCCGGTTGGTTTATGACAACCTCGTCATTCTGGCGGTAAGCGATGCCGTCTAAATGTTTCCATGGGGTGCCTTCGCTAACCGCTTTAGTAAGACGAGAAAAAGTCACTTCTCCTTCGCCCAAAACAATCAAATCCACTGCCGGTATCTGTTCAAGAATATGGCGGGCACTCAAAGTGGCGGTAAAACCGCCACAACAAATATGCACTTTCACGCCTTTTAGCCGCAATTTTTCCGCCAACAGTTTAACAGATGGCAATGCTCTTTGCATAACTGAGAAACCTATTATTTTGGCCTGATGTTTAATTATTTCGGCTACAGTTTGTTCAATGGTGAGAGCCAAGATATCAGCGTCAAGTATTTCAACCGAAAAACCGTTTTGCTTTAAAGCCTCCGAAATGTACATTAAACCCATCGGCTCTTTTGGATTATAGTCAGGAATGCGCCCCGACTGATACATCGGTGGCAATACAAGTAAGGCATCCATACTATTCATTTTTCTTCACCTCCTTAACAGGGTTGAATCTCTTAACAGATGCGCCGACGGAATTTAGACGTTCCTCGATTCTGTCATATCCGCGATCAATGTGATAGACTCTATCAATGGTAGATTCTCCTTCCGCCGCTAAAGCAGCTAAAACTAAACCTGCCCCGGCCTGTAAATCGCTGGCCATCACCGGAGCGCCCCTTAAACTGTCTACTCCGATAACCACTGCTTCGTCAAGATGTACTCTTATATTCGCTCCAAGACGGTTTAGCTCCTGAACATGCATAAAACGATTTTCAAAAATCGTTTCTTTGGCGACCCCCGTTCCCTTGGCTACGCTTAACAATGCCATCATCTGCGGTTGAAAATCAGTGGGGAAACCAGGGTATGGCCAGGTAGTAAAGCTTACGGATCGAAGCCGTTTTGTTGCTTTGACCAGAGTTTTGTTGTTTCCTGTGTCAACAATCTTCACACCCATTTGGCGGAACTTATCCGCGACAATTTCTAAATTTGAAAGGATGGTATTTTTTACAATCAATTCTCCGCGAGTAATGGCCGCAGCCGCAAAAAAGAAAGCAGTCTCTATACGAGAAGGCATGGCGTAATATTCCACGGCTGACATTTGTTTTACTCCCTCAATCGTTATAACGGATGTGCCCGCTCCCTTAATCTTCGCTCCCATTTTGTTTAAAAAATTGGCAAGCTCAAGAATTTCAGGTTCGCAAGCGGCGTTTATAATCGTTGTCGTTCCATCTGCCAAACAAGCGGCCATCATTATATTTTCAGTTCCAGTATGAGTCGGAAAATCTAAATGAATGGTCGCTCCTTTAAGGCCGTCTGTTTTTGCTTTGATTACGCCTTCTTCCTGAGCGACTTTCGCCCCCAACGCTCCCAATGCGTCAATATGCATATTGACGCTTCGCGCGCCTATGGCGCAACCGCCTGGAAGAGAAATCTCAGCCTGCCCAAATCTCCCAAGCAAAGGGCCTATAACCAAAAAGGAAGCTCTCATTTGTTTAACCATTTCGTATGGAGCTAGATATTTTTCAATTGTCTCGCAATTGATTTCAATAACCATATTATCCTTATCATAATTTATTTCTGCCCCCATCTCTTGTAAAATTTTTGAGATGGTAATCACATCACGAAAATTCGGCACATTCCTTATAATTGTTTTGCCTCTGCCAGCCAATATGGAAGCGGCAATCATGGGAAGAATGCCATTTTTTACACCAAAAACTTCTACTTCGCCTTCCAATCTTTTCCCGCCGATTACTTTGAATTTGTCCATTATTTTTCTCCTTTTCTTTTAATATTGTTAATATTGTTTGTAATGATCGCACGACACTTTAAATTATCACATAAATGATTATTAGTCAAAGGGATAAAGTCAAAACAAAAAAACATCTCAAAATGAAATGTTTCTTTGTTTGTTTTAGTACGTTTCTGACGGGAGTCGGTCTCTCGAAAGACGTACTGGGTCTGCTCGAGGGCAGGGATTCGAACCCCGATACTCAGGACCAGAACCTGATGTCCTACCATTAGACGACCCTCGAAGAATTATTACTCTACAACTTTTCCGCCAAAAGTTTTAAGTAAATTATCAATCATCTTCCCCTGTGTGCCCTCTTTATTTTCTGCTTGCCCCACTCCAGCGCGCGTTTCTTCTTTTGCTACCGCATTATCCGCCGTTTGGTCACCCACATCCAAACTCTCATCAATAATCGCTTCAATGGTTAATGGCGCGCTATATACTTCGCCTAAAACCTTTTCAACAATAGATTTTATATTTATATCACTTACTCTATCTTTGTGAAATTTATATTTAAAAGCTAAACATAGTTGGTTGCCGTCAATCTGCCTTGGCTCGCAAACTCTTAAAATAAACGACAAAGAATGGTTGTATTTTTTTACTTTAGCCAGCACCTCATTCCATTTTTCTAAAACCTGCTCTTTATTAATATTCGCCACTTCTTTTGCTTTCACATTAGGCGTTGGCGCAACTGACTGCGATTTTATTGTTTGATTTGGAGCTGAAGCAATTATTGGCCTGTCCTGCCTGCCTGCCGAGTTAGAGGGAGCATCGCCGAATGGTCTTATATTCTGTTGTGGCTGGCTTATTGAGCTTGGCGCGACCGAAGCCTGCCCGCGGTCGCGGGACGCGGCCAGAGTAGCATTCACTCCTGAACATAACCTTATTACCGCCAATTCAACCGGTAATTGAATAACAAAACTTCCCTTTAACTCGCCTCGCGCTTTTATAAATTGTTCAATGAAAATTACTAATTGATTTAATGATAAGTCTTTACTTACTTCATTTATTTTTATTTCTAGGCTTTCACCTAATTCTAGCCCTAGTTTTTCAGCTAAAGCAGGGCTCAATTTTGCGAACATAATTTTTCTTAAAATTTCAATTAAATCATTTAAAAATGTTTTTAAATCAACTCCTTGGTCAATTAATTTATTAACCAGTTCCAAACAAGATGACGCGTCTTTTTGTCCAAGCATTCCAATTAAATTTATTGCTTCCCCTAAATCGCTTCTTGGGATAACTAAATCGGCTTCTTCCTGCGTTATTTCTTTTCCGCCGATAGATACGACTTGACCGAGAAGGCTCTCCGCGTCCCGCATATGTCCTTCTGACTGGCGGGCAATGGCCTCTAAAATACTTTTATCTATCTTAATTTTTTCAGTTTTAATTATATAATTTAATTTTTTTACAATGTCGGAGATATTAATTCGCTTAAAATCAAAACGCTGACAGCGTGAAATTATTGTTGTCGGAACTTTGTGAGTTTCCGTTGTACAAAGAATAAATATAACGTTCTGAGGCGGTTCTTCCAAGACTTTGAGTAAAGCGTTAAAGGCCGAAATGGAAAGCATGTGCACTTCATCAATAATAAATACTTTGTATTTTAATTTTGAAGGCACGACTCTTGCTTGGGCAATAATATTTTCGCGGACATTATCAACTCCTGTATGGCTAGCCGCGTCAATTTCTATAATATCTAAACTTCTTCCTACGGTTATTTCGTCGCAACTATCGCACTTATTGCATGGCTCATGTTTTCCTTCCTTCCTTTCCGCGCAATTTATGGCCTTAGCTAGGACACGCGCTAAAGTAGTTTTTCCAACCGCTCTTGGACCACAAAAAAGATAAGCGTGCGCGAGCTTGTCCGACTCTATTTCATGCTCAAGAGTTAATTTTATATGAGACTGCCCCACAACTTCTTCAAAGTTCTGCGGCCTGTATTTTCTATATAATGTAGCCATAAGCTTAGTCAAAAGTTTATAAAGTAGAAAGTCTATAAAGTTTATGGTCAGTAAAATATAAAGCACTTTTGACTTTATGGACTTTACAGCCTTTATGGACTTTTTACTACTTTATTTTACATTCAAAACAAAAATAAATCAAGCAGCCGGAGTTACATTCTTAGATTATTTGACGGGAATACAAGAAAGCGAGGATTACCCGTTGCGGCGGACAATCCTCGCTTTCTGTGTGCTTTTTATTATATTCTGAAAATTTTAATATCTTCTTCGTTCATATTACACCGTTGATAAAGTTGCCGTATTAAAAATAACCTGCCACGTTGCTCCGTCCCATCTCAATATAGTAAAATCGGTAGTAGCATCATAAGTTAATGTATTTCCCCCAGCCAGAACAGAACACGTAACAACTGCGTTGTTCCCTGCCGTTTCCATCGTAATTATCTTTTCATCTCCAGTAAAATTACCCGCTAATAAAACAACGGCTATTGCTCCTCCACTAGTGTTAAATCTGGTAGTCCCAGTTTTAGCAATACGTTCCGCAGATGCCCACGATGATGTGACCAGCTCAGAATCTCCGACATTCATAGAGAACACACAGTTTGTACAACTATAATTACACCCATTACTACCACAATAATACGGGGCATCATATTGAGTGGAAGTTATCGTATTACCTGTAAAATTAATTTTATTAATTGAAAATTTCCATCCTAATGTAAATGCGCCTGAATTTGACGTTCCAAATGTATTTGAAGTTATCCCTATGCTTTGCACAGAATTCTTCAGAATGCCGATATCGCCATAATATGACGAAATAAACTCGTTACCTGAGATATTATATCCACTTCCATCTTCTATCCTGATTGCGTAGGATGTCATGTCTTTGCCCGTCCATGTACCGGCCCCGCCCGTATCAGCGCTAACATTAATAACCGACCCATTAACACGGGAGCTTAATTCAACAGAATCAGAGTCAGTTATCGTAGCTATAAAATAATTAGTATCGCTTGCGAGTCCGCATGGCAGATCAGCGTCATTGATTGACGAAGACACATAAATCATGTCATCAACAGCAAGATTATGAGCTGCCGTAAAGTCTAGCTGACAATCATCGCCAGCCGCAGTTGTCAGCGTAAATGCTCCTATAGATACGCCTGTGCCAGAACCCAACTGATTATTATGGATTCCTGTTTTATTTGCCGAATCAAGAACAATAGCATCCCTGACATTTTCCTTAATTTTATTATTAATAATCCTTCCGGCAGAACCGCCAGTAAATCTAATTCCGTAATTACATCGCTCTATAACGTTTTTAGCTATAACCCACCCCCATGAGTAATCCGAATCAATACAGTTACCAGCGAAATCATTGAAATAAATGCCGGTTATATGTATATCTATCGGTATGTTTGAACCCCCGTCAGAATTACCTATAATGGCAGTGCCGGAGGTGTTATTGTTACTATTCCCCGAAAACATCATGTTAGTGAAATAAACAAAAGAGACATCACCCCCGCTGCCTGTAGCATCTAATTCAAACAATCCGTAGTTTGTTTCGTCTATTAGCCCATGCGTTCCAGCCTCGGTTGCTTCGTATGCTATAGTAACTCCGTTCGGCGAAGCGGAGAGGGTGAATGTAGTAGTGGACGGTATTGTGTCCACAAAGTAATCTGTAGCTGCCGCCATCTCACAAGGCAAATCACCAGTCGTGGTGAACCTCACCCTATCACCAAGATGCAATTTATGAGCATCCGAAGTCCATAGACACCCGCCTGA
>CAJVWV010000013.1 GCA_913009695.1 uncultured bacterium | reverse complement strand
AACTTTATGTAATTTAAATATAATAAAAGAAGAGTTCGGATTAGCAGAAGAATTTAAAAAATTAGCTGTTGAAATAATTCCGGAAATTAAGGAAAATAAAAAATTACAGAAATATTTGTTAGAGTAATATGCGAAAAAAATTAATAAAAATTTTTATAATAAATTTGGTATTTTTTTTATCAATACATCTTGTTTTAGCTTCCGATAATTTAGCAAAAAAATTATCAGGCAAAATTCTTCTGCAAGTTGAATCGGTTGGCGAAGCTTATTATATTAATCCAACGGATTTAAAAAAATACTATATGGGACGTCCGAGTGACGCTTTTGATTTAATGCGAAATTTTGGATTGGGCATAAAACATGAGGAGCTGTCAGGATATTTAAATAGCGATTTTCCGGAAAGATTAACAGGAAAAATTATGCTGGACGTGGAAAATAATGGCGAGGCTTACTACGTTTACCCGGACGATTTAAAAGGATACTATATGGGAAGACCGAGTGACGCTTTTGATATAATGAAAAATTTTGGCTTAGGCATTACAAATGAAAATTTAAATAAAATTTCTTTAGGTAATGCTTTTGCGCATACCCCGTCTCCTACACCAAGCTCCACTCCCGCGCCTATGCCATCTCAACAATCAGAAGAAAATAATGCGCTTTATAGCGCCGCAAACACTATTAGGGATGGAGACGTGGATAAAACTTTAACATATTTTATTCCTGAGTTGCAAAAAGCGGTGGAATACACAATGAATTTTCTTGACGATGACGGCCTGCTTACTTTCGGAAATATTTTATCCAGCGCGAAATTATCCAGCTCTAATGATGAAGAAAAAATTTACATAACAAAAGTTTATTTCGGGTTAGGAGGGTATGAAGTAGAAATAAATTTTTATGTTGAAAAACAGGATGATGGAACTTGGTTAATTTCTAAAATTTAAAAAAGATTCAAGACAAAAAAGAGATCCAATCTCCCTGTAGAGATTGGATCTCTGGCGTAATATCATAATAAATTAATAAATAAAGAAGCTAAGGCCGCTAAAGCAAACGTCCAATTAATACCAAAATTAAAAGCAATCAAAATAGCAAAAATTAATATTAAAGTCTTGCCTAAATGTACTGCCATCTCTTTAATAACAGTATATTCGTCAATATAATGCCCGTGGTCAGCCATAATCTCATAATTAAGCGCGTCAAAAGGGGTATCTTTAAAAATTCTGGCAAAGCTATGATAGGCGCCGGCTGCAAAAATATGAAAAGCGGTTAAAACATAGATTTTCATAATCCACCCCAGAGCGTAAAAAACGCTCCCCCAATGGAGTATTTTTCTTTTACTAAATATATCCGCGTATTTCCCCGCGGCTAATTGCAAAATAACAGCAACCAAAACAATCAAAGATGAAACCGCGCCTACATTGAAAAAATTTCCTTCAAGAAGCTGCCAAATAAAAATAGGCCAAATCACCATAGTTACGGCAGACTCAGCTCCGTTGGCTATATGAGCAATTACTAGTGTCCTATTTTTTCTACTAAAAAATTGCTTTAAAGTTTCACGATAACTCCAAGAAAATCTTTCTTTAGTTCGCGGTAGAGTTAAAAAAGGAATATAAGAAGACATATAAACAACAATAACAATAATAATAACAATATCAAAACCGTACATGCCAATCAGCCAGCCTGATATTAAAGGCATAATAATACTTAAAAAAGAATAAGACGCCCAAATTAAGCTAACGTTTTTGCCCCTGTCTTCTTTTTTAGTAAACTTGGCAAAATCAATATGAAAGGGATACCAAAAAGTAACTCTATATAAGGTAAACATTAATAAAGACAAAATAATAAAAAGAATTAAATAATTATCAGCTAAAAAAAGACTGGCATAAAACAATGACACTAAAAAAACACTAGCTCTAAGCGATCGCCTTAAACCGATCTTATTTAAAACTTGCGCCCCCCAAGGAAGAACAAGAACATATATAAAACTGCCTATTAAATAATAAAGAAAAACATAGCTTACTTTATAATTAAATTTAGTTAGAAAAAAAATGGGCAAAAATAATCCAAGAAGAAGATTGGCGGTAAATTGGATCATGCGACCGGAAAAAAGAGCTGTAAAGCCTTGGGTTAGATTATTATTGAAGTAATGGAGTTTTTTGAACATAAATAATAAATTTCTAATTTCTAATTTACCTAATTTCTAATAAAATGTCTAATGTCAAAATCCTAATGTCAAATCAAATTCAAATGACAAAATGCCTAAATAAATAATTTGAATTTTGATTTATCTAATTACTATATTAATAAGTTTTCCTTTAACAAATATCACTTTAACAATCTCTTTCCCCTTGATCCATTTCTTAACTTTCTCGCTATCTTTGGCTATTTTTTTAGCCTTATCTTCAGAAATATTTGCGTCTACCGGAATAGTATCACGAAGTTTTCCATTAACCTGCACAACTAAATTTATAGTCTCGTCTTTAATTAACGCCGGATTATACTTGGGCCATTTCTCTTTAAATATACTGGTTTTATTTCCAAGCCTAGACCATAATTCTTCCGTTATATGAGGAGCGAACGGGGAGAGAATAATTAAAAATTTTTCCATAGCCGCGCGCGGAACCACATCGGCGCCGCTTATAAGATTTATAAAAATCATCATCTGAGAAATCGCGGTATTAAAACGCATATTGTTTATATCTTCGGTTACTTTTTTAATTGTCTTATGCAAACCGAATGGTATTTCCTTGGGAATATCATGGCAGCTGCCGCCGCATTCTATGAATTTTTTGGATTCAAATAAATTCCACACTTTATCCAAAAATCTTTTTACGCCAACTACGCCTTTGGCGTCCCATGGAATTGCTTGGTCAAAAGGACCCATAAACATTTCATATATCCTAAAGGTGTCGGCTCCGTATTTTTTAACAACATTATCGGGATTGATGACATTTCCGCGGGATTTTGACATCTTTTCTCCGCCTTCACCCAGAATCATTCCGTGCGAAGTTCTTTTTTTATACGGCTCGGATCCGCATTCTTTCGGCACTACTCCAATATCGTATAAAAATTTATACCAAAAACGGGAATAAAGAAGATGAAGAGTTGTATGTTCCATCCCGCCGTTGTACCAATCAACCGGCGCCCAATATTTTAATTTCTTTTTATCCGCCAACTCTTTATTATTATGCGGATCAATATAACGCAAAAAATACCATGAAGAACCAGCCCAGTTAGGCATAGTGTCGGTTTCTCTTTTGGCCGGTCCTTTGCATCTTGGGCATTCAGTATTGACCCAATCCGTAATAGCCGCTAATGGAGACTCGCCTGTATCAGTCGGCTCGTATTTTTCAATTTTGGGTAATTGCCACTTGTCAGTATTTAAAACTTCTTCTTCAGAAGCCGGAACTACCCCGCATTTTTCACAGTGATACATTGGAATCGGCTCGCCCCAATACCTTTGTCTTGAAAAAACCCAGTCGCGGAGATGATAACGGATAGCTCTTTCGCCCCAGCCTTTCTTTTCTAGGTGGTCCATCATTTTTTCAGTTGCTTCATGAATATCTAAATCATTTATAAATTCGGAGTTTACCATTATTCCCTCCTCTTCCTGAACTTGTTCTTTTTTAATTATTTCCGAGGTGTCACCATCCTTGCCGACGACTACCCTGATGATTCGCAAATCAAATTTTTTTGCAAATTCAAAATCTCGCATATCATGCCCAGGTACTCCAACTACCGCGCCCGTACCAACAGTCGTTAAAACAAAATCACTTACCCAAATAGGCATCTTTTTATTGTTCAACTGATTTATACAATAAAGCCCAGTAAAAATTCCTGTCTTCTTTCTGCCGTCTGCCATTCGGTCTAATTCACTTTTTTTATTTGCTTCTTTAATATATTTATCTACTTCATTTTTATGCTCTTCTGGAACCAAGCTTTTATCCAAAGACAAAAGCGAATGTTCCGGAGCTACAACAACAAAGGTTGCTCCAAAATTAGTATCAGGTCTAGTCGTTGAAACAACAATCTCTTCTTCTGTGTTTTCAACTGGATAAGTAATATCTATCCATTCTTTACGTCCGATCCAATTGGTTTGTTGAGTTTTAATTCTATCCCAATAATCAACATTTTTTAAATCATCAATCAATCTATCGGCATAAGCTGTAATTTTTAACATCCATTGCTCTTTTTCTCTTTTTTCTACTTCACCTCCACATCTTTCACATTTACCATCTACTACTTCTTCGTTGGCTAAACCAATTTTGCAATCTAAACACCAATTAATTGGTATTCTCGCTTTATAGGCTAATCCTTTTTCATATAATTTTAAAAATATCCATTGAGTCCATTTATAATATTCTGGATCGGTTGTTGTGACCTGCCTTGACCAATCAAAAGAAAAACCTAAACTTTTTAATTGTTTAGTAAAAGTTTCAATATTCTTTTTAGTAGTGATGGCGGGATGGATTCCGGTTTTAATAGCGTAATTTTCCGATGGCAATCCGAACGCGTCAAAACCAATAGGATACAAAACGTTACATCCTTCCATTCTTTTTTTGCGCGCCAATATATCTAAGGCTGTATAGCTTCGCGGATGTCCGACATGTAAGCCCTCACCCGAAGGATAAGGAAATTCAATTAAAAAATAGTACTTCTCTTTTTTAGTACTATCCTCCGCATTATAAATTCCGCTTTTCTCCCACTTGTCTTGCCACCTTTTTTCTATTTTATGATAATCATATCTCATATAATGTTTTAATCTGTTGAGCAAAACGAAATCCCGAAACTTCGGAACCACTTTTCTTCTATATTTTTATGGTCATATCTCTCCATAAATTATATTTTATTAATATTTTTCTTTTTTGCCTTTTTTCTGGCGACCGCCCGAAGGTTTTCATGCTTATCAAACTCATCTACTATTTCCGCTCCAATAATTTCTTCTAAAACATCTTCAATGGTAACTATGCCAGCTACTTCTCCAAATTCATTTAACGCGACAAAAAGATGATTTCTCGTTTCTTTAAACGCGTTTAATAAATCATCTAAGGGCTTTTCGTCGTCAACAAAAATAACATCTTTTCTCGCGAGACTCATCATTGTCTCGCTTTCTAATACTTTTCCAATTAAATCCTTTACATACAATATGCCTACTACATTATTAATACTCTTGTCAAAAATAATCATTCTTGATCTACCCGATTCGCTTATTTTATTTATTGTTTTTTTGTCTAGCTTCTGATCAAAAGGAAAAGCGACAACTTGCGTCCTTGGTGTCATAATATCTCTTACTGTTTTATGAGAATAAGATAAGGCCCCCTTAATAATACGCTCTTCGTCAGAGTCAAGATCGCTTTTTTTGTTGTCTTCATGGTCTTCAATTAATTTTGTCAGTTCTTTTTTAGAATAAATTGTTGGTATTTCCTCACCCAAACTCTTGTCTAGCGCCCAAGCAAGAGGCTTGCAAATTGGATAAAAAATAAAAATAAATAATCTTACCAGCCAAGCTAAGCGCGCGCCAACTATTAAAGCATACCGAGAAAAAGTTGCTTGCGGTATAATTTCACCGAATATGACAATTAAACTGGTAGCAATAAATCCGGCCGCGACACCGGAAGTAATTGATCCCAAAAATATTGAAATAGCTGAATTAACCGCTACATTACCAATAAGTAAAGTACAAAGAAGTAAATTGCCATCTTTACGAATTTTATATACTTTAATCGCGTCTTTATCTTTTAATTCAGCCTTTCTTTCCAGGTCGTCTTTGCCTAAACTAAAAAAACCCAGAGTTAATCCTGAAAAAACTCCGGAAAATGCTACTAAAATAATAACTATAAAATAATCCATAATTTTATGATATACAAATATTTTACCATAAATCCAGTTTAATTTCCACTGGACAATGGTCAGAGCCCATTATCTTTTCTAAAATAGAAGAACTTTTTACGCGCTTAAAAATTTTAGCAGAAACAAAAAAATAGTCAATCCGCCAACCTATATTTCTTACTCTTGCGTTAAATCTATAGCTCCACCAAGTGTATTCTATTTTATCTTTATGTATTTTTCTAAAAACATCTATAAATCCAGCTTTAATAAATTTATCCATCCATTCCCGCTCTTCATAAGTAAATCCCGGATTGCCAATATTGGATTTAGGATTTTTTAAATCAATCTCTTCATGCGCGACATTAAAATCACCGCAAATCACAACTGGCTTTTTATTTTCCAATTTTTTAAGATATTTTAATAAAGCATTATTAAATTCCAGTTTAAAATTCAAGCGCGACAATTCGTGATTGGCGTTAGGGAAATATGTATTAACAAAATAAAATTTATCAAACTCCAGCGTCTGCACCCTGCCTTCTCTATCAAATTCTTTTTTTCCGATTCCATTAATTGCATTAATAGGTGTCCGACACCCCATAGGGTGTCGGACACCCTCGCCCTTGCGAATTAAAACAACCGTCCCGCTATAACCGGGACGTTCGGCCGAATTCCAATATTCAGTATATCCTGGAAAATCAATTCCAAGTTTTTGTGATTCTTTTTCTCTTGCTTTGTCCGATATCTTAATTTCTTGCAACGCCAAAATATCCGGCTTTTCTTTTTTTAAAAAATCTAAAAAACCTTTTCTAATAACAGCTCTTATTCCGTTTACGTTCCATGATATTAATTTCATATTAAAATGACAAAATTAAATACGTCGCGGCAGAATCTCTCCTCAGAGGATTCTGCCGGTATGCAAATATGATTTGGTTTAACCGGCAGAATCCCCTATCGAGAGATTCTGCCGCAACGAAAAAATCTTTTCTAATAACGGCCCTTATTCCGTCTACTTTTCATAAAACAATCTTCATATTATTTATTTTTAATAATTTTCTGTAAATCACGCACCCCGCTTCCGCTTACTTTCATGGCGCGTTTTTTCTTTTTTTCTCTTTTTTTATATTTTTTTTCAACCTCTTCTTGCGTTTCATTTAAATTTTGTTTATTCATATGAAAAATGTTATAATAATTATACCCAACGAATCCACGAATCTTACAACAAATACTACAAATAACTATTTATAATTAAAAAATTTGTTGCATTCGTAGTCAAATTTGTTGATTTGCTGAGACGATCTATACTTTTATATTAAACTATATTTTAATAAGTATCAATGCAGAATAATAATCAAATCAAGAAAAGCTGGTATAAAAAATGGTGGGGAATTATTTTTATAACTATTGCGACTTTACTGCTAATCATATTTATAGCTTTTAGTTTTTATGTTTATAATTTAATAAAAACGTTAAATTCAGATACTCAATACAATTCAAATAGCTACAATGACCTAAGTGAAGAAGTTCGTAAAAAAATTGAGGGAGAAAATAATTACTGGACTGGCTCCGCGAAGCCAAAAATTACAATAGTAGAGTTTGCGGATTTTGCTTGTTCTTATTGCGAAAAATCTTTTCCTAAAATAAGAGAAATTAGTATAAAATACAAAAATGATGTTAAAATAATATACAGGGACATGCCGTTGCGGGAAAATTCAGAAAAACTGGCGATGGCGGCAAGATGCGCCGGAGAACAAGGGCTTTTTTGGCTCATGCATGATAAACTATTTCAAAATCAGGGAATAAAGAGCGATAGCGATATTACTGAATTGGCAAAACAAATCGGAACTGATATTTCTAAATTTAATAATTGCTTAAATAGCAATAAATATATACAACAAATTCAAAAAGACTTTTCTGACGGAACTGATTTAGAAGTTAAGGGGACGCCGACTTGGTTTATAAATGGAAATAAATTAGAAGGCGATATACCGCTTAGTGTTTGGGAAGAAATAATTGGGAAAATATTACAAAAATCCTAATGTCAAATCAAACTCAAATGACAAAATGTTTAAATTTAGTCATTTTAATAATTTGGATTTGATTTGGCATTTGGGCTTTGGGTTTTAAAGTCTATGAAACAAATACGTATACACGGACGTGGCGGACAAGGCGTTGTAACCGCGGCAGAATTAATCGCTATAGCCGCCTTTAAGCAAGGAAAGATTGCGCAAGCTTTTCCGTCTTTTGGCGTTGAAAGAACTGGCGCGCCAATTGAGTCCTACGCCCGCATAGACGAAAAGGAAATAAGAACTCGTGAGCAGGTTTATGAGCCTGATGTTTTAATTATTCAAGATGCGACATTATTAAACGTTATTGATATTACTAAAGGCGCGGGCAAAAACACGATTGTCATTGTTAATTCATCAAAAGCAAAAATCGAGTTAAATCTGTCTCTTCCGAAAAAAAATATATTCGTTATTGACGCTACAAAAATCGCTCTGGAAAAACTTGGAAAAAATATTGTTAATACTACTATTTTAGGGGCTTTTGCCCGCGCAACCGGACTTGTTAGCTTAAGCGCGTTAAAAAAAGCCGTAAAAGAAAAATTTAAAGAAAAAGGAAAAAATGTTATTGAAAAAAATATCGCGACAATTGAAGAATCATATAATTCAAATTAACCCATTGTATTCCCGACGAATCAACGAATCTAACTACGAATGCAACAAATATTTTTAAATTATTAATAGTTATTTGTAACATTCGTCGTAAAATTTGTAGATTCGCTGGGAAATAAGTTATGAAAATAGATATAACGGCCAAGCCAGGTTCAACTAAAAAAAATAAAACCGGCGGATGGCGGACATTTAAACCAAAAACCGATTTAGATAAATGTATTAGCTGCGGGACCTGCGTTAAGGTGTGTCCTGAGGGTTGTATTGAAATGCGAAAAATTAAAAAATATAAATTATTAAAACCTGTGACTGATTATGACTATTGCAAAGGCTGCGGAGTTTGCGCTACTGAATGCCCTGTTAGCGCTATCACAATGAATTTAGATAAGAAATAATTTTTGGTAAATTTTTAATTTTATAATTTTTAATTTTGTAAATAATTTTTAATATCTAAATTTTTAAAAATTAAAAATTAGAATATTATTTAAAAATTACAAAATTAAAAATTAAAAAATTAAAATTATGAAAACCAATAAACAAATACTAGAAGGCAGCCGCGCAATAGCTCTAACAATAAACAACATAAAACCGGCCGTAATCTCAGCTTACCCGATTACACCGCAAACTCATATTGTTGAAGACCTGGCTAAATTTAAAGCTGACGGTATTGGTGATTATGAATATGTTCGCGCGGAAAGCGAATTCGCGGCCGCCTCTATTGTTGAAGGCGCGAGCGCCACCGGCGTACGCGTTTATACCGCTACCTGCTCTCAAGGACTTTTATTAATGACTGAAGTTTTATTTAATATCGCCGGAATGCGGTTACCAATTGTAGTTACTTGCGCAAACCGCGGAGTATCGGCGCCGATTACTATCTGGAACGATCAACAAGACGTTATGACTATTCGCGATGCCGGCTGGATAATAATGTTTGCAGAAAATCATCAAGAAGCGGTTGATCAACATATTATGGCCTATAAAATCGGAGAAAAACTTTCTTTGCCAGTCATGGTAAATATTGACGGTTATATTCTAACTCATTCTTACGAGCCGGTTATTATTCCAACCAGAGCACAAATTAAAAAATATCTGCCCGATTATAAACCGGCAAAAGGCAAATATCTTGATCCTGCTAACCCGGTTACTTTCGGAGCTTTTGCTAGACCGCAATATTATATGGAAATTCGGGAAGACCTGCATAATGATTTAAGGGATAGTTTGGATTTGATTAATGAAGAATATGAAAAATACAATAAGTTAATGAAAAGCGGTTCGACCGCTTCGCTAGCGGTCGGACCGCTTAACGACGGATTAATTGAGTATTACGGACCAAAGAAAGCAAAAACTATTTTAGTGTCTATGGGCTCGGTTGTTGGAACGATGAAAGAAGTGGTTGATAAAGTTAAGGGTGTAGGAGTTTTAAAAATTAGGACCTATCGGCCATTCCCTGAAGAAGCTATTTTAAATATATTAAAAAAAGCTAAAAACGTCGCGGTTTTAGATAAATCTATATCACTCGGACATACCGGACCGCTGGCAAGCGACATAAAAGCCGCAGCTCAGGGAAAATTAAACGCCAATATTCAAAGCTTTATAGTTGGTTTAGGAGGACGGGATATTACGCAGGAAATGATTAAAAAAATTATTGGAGAAGTTGGGAAGAGTGATGAGGGAGTTAGGTTTGTAGGCGAATAAATTTTTAATTTTGTAATTTTTAATTTTTAAATAATACTTAAATATTTTAATTTTTAATATGAACTATGACCTGGAAGAAAGAACATCCAAATTTGGAGAAAATGTTATAAAATTTTGCAAATTAATAAAAACGAACAATATTAACAGGCCATTAATAAGCCAGATCATCAGATCGTCAACTAGTGTCGGAGCTAATTATATGGAAGCAAACCAAGGCTGTTCTAAAAAAGATTTTAAAAACAAAATAAGAATTTGCCAAAAAGAATCAAATGAAACAAAATATTGGTTCAGAATGATCGCAATTGCCACTCCCGATACAAAAGATGCTTGTAAAAAATTATGGAAAGAAGCGCACGAATTAACTTTAATTTTTGCAAAAATATCAAAAAGCTGCGAGAATAAATAAATTATTTTAATATTAAAAATTAAGATATTATTTAAAAATTAAAAATTACAAAATTAAAAATTATATGAACAATATTCCTAAAATCCTAATATCAACATTCCTAACAATCTTCATCTTCCAGATGATTAGTTTAATTTTCTTATTGGCTGCTCCAAGTTTAACTCAAGCTATTGATTTTACGCCACAGGTGGGAATACCGGTTGATAAAGATTCTGGAGAAGAATACGATTTTAAGGGCGGAAAAATAACAATTGATGAAAATTCAATCGGTATATATATTAAAGCAATCTACAAATACGCTATTGGCATAGTTGGGATAGTCGCTGCCGTTGTATTAATGATGGCTGGAGTTATCTGGCTTACGGCTGGCGGAAACCAAACTAGAATCGGAGAAGCAAAATCATGGATAGGGGCGGCTTTAACCGGCCTGATTATAGCTTTAACTTCTTATATAATTCTATATATAGTTAATCCGGATTTAGTTAATTTTAGGCCGATAAATGTGGAGACGGTTGAAAAAAAAGAAATTGATAATAAGCCTCAGGGAGCAACCGGAACAACATGTAACGCAAATGCCACCCCTCCTGCATTATGTCCCAACCTTCAATATTGTGGCATAGACTTAAATTGTTATTCTGGCAACGTAGGCTCACGTTGTATTAGCATATCCTGTCAAAGTGGCCTTACTTGTATTATTGGCGTAGGCTCAACTGGTGAGGGTATATGTAGCTCAAAAACAAAAGGAGAGCCTTGTTGCAGTGATGTGGATTGTTTAAGTAATAATTGTGAAAGAAAAGCAAGCGACCCACAACCTTGCTATGAATCAGATGTAAGGGATAAAAAATATGTTTGTTTATAATTTATCGAATTTTAACAAACAAAAATTATGATATATTATACAAAATACGCTGACCCATCCTACGCTTCCGCCGACTCTGAAGATTTGGTGGACAAGAAAGCTACGAGTGGCAAGGAAAAAAGTTTGATATATTTTCTCCTACGCTCCACCCTTCGCTAAAGCTATGGATGGCAAGAAAGCTATGGCGGGTAAAAAATAAATATAAAATTTATTTTACCCGGCACCATACTCCGACAACTCCATGCTGTGCATGGAGTTAGATTGCAAGACATGATTAACAAGTGTTATATTGAAATTTAAAATTTATTCTAAAAACAACCATTTGCATTACAACTCCATGTATAACATGGAGTATTCAATCCGACGGCTCCATGCTGTGCGTGGAGCTTAAATGCAAACCACGGACAATGAAAAAATTTAAAATTTAACATAAACCACCGCTTGCATTACAACTCCATGCACAGCATGGAGTATTCAATTCGACTACTCCATGCTGTGCATGGAGTTAAGGTGCAAACCAAGGATAACGAAAACTATAAAACAATTAAAAACTTGTTTTAGAAACCACCGCCTGCAGCTTTACTCCATGTATAACATGGAGTTGTTAATAAAATTATGTCTTTAAGAATTAATGAAGTAAATGAAAATCTAACTCATTTTCTAACCATAACGGTAATTGAATGGATTGATATATTTACAAAAGAGGAGTATTTTAAAATAATAATTGACAGTTTTAAATACTGCAGGAAAAATAAAGGGTTGTTATTATACGAATATGTCATAATGCCAAACCATATTCATTTAATTGTCGGCTCAAAAGAAAAATATAAGCTGTCGCAAATAATTAGGGATTTTAAAAGGCATACCACTAAAGAAATAATAAAATTATTAGAAGTAGATAACAGGAGATATATTTTAAATTTAGTTAAAAACAGCTTTTCAAAAAAATTAGGAACTGAAAAACAAATCTGGCAAAGAGAAAATTGTCCTGAAGTAATTGTTTCTGAAAAATTTTCAATACAAAAAATTCAATACATTCATAATAATCCAGTTAAAAAAGGGTTTGTCACAAGACCGGAAGATTGGTCTTATTCATCAGCGCGAAACAGAATTTTAAATAATAACACTTTAATTGAATTAGATAATTTATGGTCATAATACCGCTTGCATTTAAAAAGCCTCGACGGCTCCATGCTGTGCATGGAGCCATAATGCAGATTGTAATTAACAAAACAATTTTGGAAATTCAAAAATTTTCTTTATCCACGGCTTGCACTTTAACTCCATGCACAGCATGGAGCCGTCTACTTTGACCCAAAAATTTGACAAAAAATTAAAATTTGATATTATATGTATATACAATGTATATACTAATAAACTCTTCTACCTCACCCAAGCTCTCTCCTAGTCAGGAGAGGGAGAAAAGGGAAAGAGTGTACAAATAAAAACTATGAAAACTCAACAAACACAATTAGTAATAAGGATTAACCAAAAGCTTAAAAAAGAAACAATGGCGAAGGCTAAGCAGTTGGGCCTTAATTTAAGCGCGCTAACCAAGATGTTTTATGTATCATTAATAAATAACAGCGACGCGATAAAAATTGATAAAGAAAAAATTAAAGAAGCGATTTTTGATAAAACCTTGGACGATGCTTTAAAATCAAAAGAAGTTAAAAATTCAATTATTAAATTAGCTGATGCTGTCCAAAAAAAGTATGGAAATCATAATCACAAAGCACTTTCAAAAAGAAGTTAATAAAATTAAAAGCGCTTCTATTGATGATATTACCGAAGAAATCAAAAAATATAATAAAGGTTTAAATAATTTAATAGATTTATATTCACCGAACAGCAACACAAAATTATTAAAGGGCTATTTAAACAGCGGCAAAGTCAGAATTGCCATTTTACTTATGATTAACAATAATTCTTTTATCCCCTGCCTTATAGTTAAAAAAGAATCCAGACATGGACATAATTTAAGCAAAGAAACATCAGAAAATTTGCTTAGCCATAAAATCAATATAATAGCGGAAGACATTGCCAATAATAATTATTTTGAAATAAAGTTTTAAAACCATGATAAATAAAATTAAAAAAGCGACTGATTTTCAAAAGTATTTAAAAAAGCAGCTTGAAGATAAAAAAATAAAAAAACATTATGACGAATACGATAAGCAACTAAAATTAAAAATTAACATTCTAAATTCATAATTCTTTATTCTTAATTCAATTACATGACCTACTACACAAAATACGCTGAAAAAAAGTTTGATATATTAAATAAATATAAAGTTTATTTTACGCGCGAACAAGTAGAAGATACTATTAGGTTGCCTGACAAGATAGAAAAAAAAGGGAAATATTTTGGGGCGAGAAAGGATGATATTAAGGTGATTTATAGGAAAGATGGTGAAACTAATAGAATAATTACTTTTTACCCTGTAAAATAATTTTGTAATTTTATGAACTACGACCCGGAAGCAAACATAATATCATGGGAGGTAGCTAAGGGCGAAATCAGCCACGCGCGCGAATTCGGAAATTTTATAATTCATATGTCTGAAGCCGGGAAGCCTTTGCTTATTGAAATTTTAGACGCTAGTAAATTTATTGGGCAGTTTGATAAAATAAAAAACGCGGAAGAACTAAAAAAAGCTATACCCGTGAATTAATTTTCAATTTTCAATTTCTAATTTTCAAACAATTTTTTAATTTTATAATTAACTAATTGAAAATTGTTTAGAAATTGAAAATTAGAAATTGAAAATTTATAATATGCCAACTAAAAAATCAAAAATAATTAAACCCCTATCTTCTGGCCACACAGCCTGCGCCGGATGCGGACAGCTTATTGCCGCAAGAACCGTTGCCGAAACTCTTGGACCCAACGTTATAGTGGCTAACGCTACCGGATGCCTTGAAGTAACGACGACCGCTTATCCTATGAGCTCGTGGGGAATGCCATGGATTCATTCTTTGTTTGAAAACGCGTCCGCAATCGCTTCCGGAATTCAAGCCGCTTTAAAATACAAAAATAAAAAATCCCCCCAGCCCCCCTTTACTAAAGGGGGGAGTATAAAGGTAGTCGCGCAAGGCGGAGACGGAGGAACTTTTGATATTGGGTTCGGTCTTATTTCAGGAATGTGGGAACGAGGCGAGGATATACTTTATATTTGCTACGACACCGAAGCTTATTCTAATACTGGAATTCAGGCTTCAAGCGCCACCCCTTGGGCCGCTTCTACAACCACAACTCCTTCGGGCAAATGCATGAATCAAGAAAAAAATCCCCCCAACCCCCCTTTAGTAAAGGGGGAAATAATAAAAAACTCCCCCTTTAGTAAAGGGGGCGAGGGGGATTTATGTCCCATTGACGCAATAGGCTCGCACCAAAGAAAGAAAGATATGATCGCTATAGCGCTTGCTCACGGACTTAAATATGTAGCTCAGTCTACTTCAGGGTTTCCAGACGATATAGTTCGTAAAGTTAAAAAAGCTCTAACATTTAAAGGACCTAAATATATTCAAATTTTAACTCCGTGCGTTCCTGGCTGGAAAATAAATTCAGCGCAAACCGTGCAAGTCGGAAAACTAGCGGCGCAAACAGGACTCTACCCTCTTCTTGAATATGAAAATGGACAACTAACAAAAGCTTTAAAAGTGCCAAAACCGCGTCCCAAGGTTGATAAATATCTTAAACTGCAAGGTAGGTTCGCGCATCTACTAAAAACTAAAAAAGGCAAAGAACAAATCAAATATATTCAACAATTAGCTGATGAAAATATAAAAAAATACGGATTAAAATAGCCCTCACCCCCAACCCCTCTCCCATTCCTGCGGAGCGGGCGAGGGGAGATATAAAAAAACATAAATTAAAATTAATTTATGTTTTTTTTGCGAAGAATATTTTTTTAGTAAACCAAGAAGACGTAATAAATAAAATAAAAGTTTTAAGATAGACTCCCCTCTCCCATTCCGTCCCGTTAGGGCGGGATGGGAGAGGGGTCGGGGGTGAGGGGTTCACTAACTATTTATTTCCGTGTTCTTTTTGATTATATCCGGTTCCCGCGGGAATCAAACGGCCGATTATAACATTCTCTTTAAGGCCTTTTAAATTATCAACCTTGCCGTTAATGGCCGCTTCAATTAAAACTCTGGCTGTTTCCTGAAATGAAGCCGCGGACAGGAAGCTGTCTGTTGTAAGAGATGCTTTACTAATGCCCAATAATAAATTGTCGGCGCTAGCCTCTTTCTTTTTTGATTTCCTGGCTTTTTCGTTAGCATTTTCAAACACTGCTTTTTCAATTATCTCGCCTGATAAAAGATCCGTTTCACCAACGTCTTGGACATAAACACGTGAAAACATCTGCTTAGCGATTATTTCAATATGTTTATCATTTAACGGCTGGCCCTGAGAAGAATACACATACTGAATTTCTTTAATAATATATTTTTGCGTGTCTAATTTTCCGCGCAAACTATATATTTGTTGGAGATCAAGACTTCCTTCGGTTAACTGATCGCCTTGTTTTACAATATCGCCGTCTTTAACCCAAAGACCAAATCCTTTTGGAATAATATATTCTCTAACTTTTTTGGCTTTTGATTTAATTTTTATGTACTTATCTTCAACTTCAACGCTGCCGGCATTTTTAGCCTTTTGCGCTTTAGAGCCCAAAGAAAATAATCTATCTCCCTTCTTAACTTTATCGCCTGTTTTAACCAGCATCTCTATCTTCCCTGCCTTGCCGGCAGGCAGGTCTTTTTTAACAGAATTTTTTTTATTTTTAGAATCTTTGGCGGTTATTAATTCTTTAAAATAATATTTATCAATTTCCGTGCCTTCATAATTAATATTTACAATTTTTGCCTGCGGATTGGCGACTGTTATTTTTCCGGTCTTATCTTCAATAGTTCTTTGCGCTTCTTCTATTTTAATTTCACCGTCAACATCCGCTATAAACGCTTTTTTCTTCGGAGGACGGGCTTCAAAAATTTCTTCAACTCTTGGCAGACCCTGAGTAATATCTTCCGCTCCAGCTACTCCTCCCGTATGAAAGGTTCTCATAGTTAACTGAGTTCCCGGCTCACCAATCGACTGAGCGGCAATAATGCCGGTTGCCGTACCTAACACTGCCGGCTCATTCTTGCCTAAATCATAACCATAACATTTAACACAAATTCCTCTATGCAGTTTACAGCTTAATACTGAGCGCAGGCTTACTTCATCAATCCCGAGTCCTCGGGATTCTTTTTTAAATTTTTCAACAACTTCCTCCGTAAGTAGATCACCTCTCTTTGCCAAAACTTTTCCTTTGTTGTTTTTTAAATCTTTAGCCAAATATCTACCAACAATTCTTTTTATTATATCGTAGCCCATCTCTTCGCTTTCTTTTTTCGTAATAATAAAACCTTCTTTATCGCCGCAATCCTCAGCCAAAACCATAACGTCTTGCGCAACATCAACTAAACGCCTTGTTAAATATCCCGCGTTTGCCGTTCTTAGGGCTGTATCCGATAAACCTTTTCTTGTAGCATGAGTAGAAATAAAATATTCTAATACGGCAAACCCTCGTTTAAAATTACCTTTCACGGGTAGTTCTATAATTTCCCCTGATGGTGAAGTTACCAACCCTTTCATGCCTAAAATTTGAGTTAACTGTGTCCATGAACCGCGAGCGCCGGATTCAATCATGGAATAAACGGGACCGTCAACCGGCAATCCGGCCTTACAAATATTTGTAACCTTATCTTTCACTCCAGTCCATAATTCAATTATTTTAGCGTAACGTTCACTTTCCGTTAACAGCCCTTCTTCGTATTGTTCTTGAATTTTATCAACCTGCTTGCTTGCGTCTTCAATTAACGCGTCTTTTTCGGTAAAATACGGCAAGTCATCCATTCCCCAGGAAAGTCCGCTTTTTGTAATAAATTCAAAACTCATATTCTTTAGCTCATCAACAAATTTAACGGTGCGCTCTTGCCCATAAAAACGCAGACAATCCTTTACTAAATCTTTTAATTTCCCTTTATCTACTATATTATTTATAAATTGTAATTTCTCGGGAAGCACGTTGTTAAAAATTATCCTGCCAGCAGTTGTTTTAATCAAACCCTTTTTGTTAAATATAACTCCTATTAAATCATGCAATTTAATTTTTTCCATTTCATAGGCCAACCCTGCTTCTTCGGGCGAAGAAAAATATTTTATTTCTTTATCGTCTTTCGGTTTTCCAGGCGCTTTCTGCGTTAAATAATAACTACCCCAAACAATATCCTGGCCAGGAGCAACTACCGGGTCTCCTGTGGCCGGCTTTAATATATTATGCGTAGATAACATTAAATTTTTTGCTTCGTTAACAGCTTCTTTTGTTAATGGGACATGAACAGCCATCTGGTCACCGTCAAAATCAGCGTTAAAAGCAGTACATACTAAAGGATGGATTTGAATGGCTTTACCTTCAATTAACGTCGGCTGAAAAGCCTGAATACCAAGACGATGCAGCGTCGGGGCGCGGTTAAGCATAACATAAGCGTCTTTTATTATTTTTTCTAAAATATCCCACACTTTGTCATGTCCTGCTTCAATAAAACGAGAAGCGCTACGAACATTATGGACAATTTCTTGTTTAATAAGCTGGCTAATTATAAAAGGCTTAAAAAGCTCTATGGCCATAACCTTAGGCAGACCGCATTGGTTTAAATTTAATTTTGGATTTACAACGATAACGCTTCTGCCGGAATAATCAATTCTTTTACCTAATAAATTCTGACGGAAACGACCCTGTTTTCCCTTGAGCGAATCGGCGAGAGATTTTAATTGTCTTTTTTGCCCGGTTGAAGCGGCTACGGTTTTAGAATGTCGCGCGGAGTTATCAATTAAAGCGTCAACGGCCTCCTGAAGCATTCTTTTTTCATTACGGCAAATTACCTCAGGCGCGTTTAACTCAATCAGCTGTTTAAGGCGATTATTACGATTAATCACACGGCGATATAAATCGTTTAAATCGGACGTAGCAAAACGACCGCCATCCAAGGCTACCATCGGCCTAAGATCAGGCGGAATAACCGGGATAATAGTAAGAACCATCCATTCCGGACCTATGCTATTGGCTTTTAAACTTTTAAATAACTTTAAGCGCCTAGTTAATTTTTCTATTTTTGAATCAATTGCTTCTTTTAATTCATTTTCCAACTCTTTAATTATTTTATCAATATCAATTCTTTCCAATAATTTTCTAATAGCTTCCGCGCCGATGCTGGCTTCAAAAATATGACCGTATTTTAAACTTAAATTCTGATATTCATTTTCAGAAATAATAGCTAATGGCTTTAAATCTTTTAATTCCTTTTGCGCTTGGTCAAAGGCTTGCTCCAAATTTTCTTTTTTTTCTTCTTTGGCGTTTGTTAAAGATTCAATTTCTTTCGCTAAAACTTCCTCTGCTTCACTGGCTGGCTTTCCGCCCTGCATTAATTTACCTTTTTTATTTTTTATTTCGCTAATTTGACTATTAAATTCTTTTTCAAGCGATTTACTTTTTGTCTTATACTCGCTTTTTATCTGATCAACCGTGGCAACCCTTAAATCCTCATTAACATCAGTAATTATAAAACTGGCGAAATATACAACCTTTTCCATGGCATGCATTGATAAATTTAAAACAAGGCCAATCTTAGATGAAATTCCCCTTAAAAACCAAATATGCGTTGCCGGACTTTGCAGCGAAATGTGTCCCATGCGTTCACGCCTTACCATGGAATGAGTTACTTCCACCCCGCATTTATCACAAATTATTCCTTTATAACGAATCTTTTTATATTTTCCACAATAACACTCCCAGTCTTTTGATGGACCAAAAATTTTCTCGCAAAACAAACCATCCTTTTCAGGTTTTTGCGTTCTATAATTAATAGTTTCCGGACGCTTAATTTCTCCATGAGACCAAGATAAAATTTTATCCGGTGAAGCCAGTTTTAATTTTATCGCGTCAAAATCTGTTGTTTTTATTGGATTAAACATACTTTATTAGTTACTTAGTAATTAGCTACTTAGTGATTAGGTTTTATCCTATGCCCTAAGCAACTAATCCCTAATTAATTTTATTTCCTTTGACAGGTTCTTTTTCTGCTTCTTTATTATCTTTTTTTTCTTCTGTAATTTCGTCACTCTCTTCTTTTCCACCTAAAAGTTCTACATCTAAACCGAGCCCCTTTAGTTCCCTTACTAGAACATTAAAAGATTCTGGAATATTTAATTTATTTATTTGTTCGCCTTTAATAATTGACTCGTAGGCCTTGCTTCTTCCGGGAACGTCATCGGATTTAATGGTTAAAATTTCTTGTAAACAATGCGCGGCTCCATACGCCTCAAGAGCCCAAACTTCCATTTCACCGAATCTTTGTCCGCCAAACTGCGCTTTTCCTCCTAAGGGCTGCTGGGTAATTAAAGAATACGGTCCGATTGAGCGCTGATGAATTTTATCTTCAACCATGTGGTTTAATTTTAATATATATTTATAGCCAACCGTAACTTTGTTGTCATACGGCCTTCCGGTTTTTCCGTCATATAAAACAATTTTTCCGTCTTCCGGCAAGTTCGCCTTTTTTAATTCTTTTCTAACTTGCTCTTCGGTAATTCCGTTCAACGGAGGCGTTATTACTTTATATCCTAATTTTTTTGCGGCCGCTCCTAAATGAGTTTCCAATAACTGCCCTAAATTCATACGCGAAACAACGCCTAAAGGCGACAAAACAATATCAATCGGAGTACCATCCTCAGTACAGGGCATATCTTCAACCGGAACAATTATTGAAACAACTCCTTTGTTTCCATGCCGGCCGGCTAATTTATCACCAACCTGAATCTTGCGTAAATTAGCTACTGAAATTTGAATTGATTTAATAACTCCGGCAGCCAATTTATCACCTTCTTCGCGTGAAAATATTTTAATATCAACTACTTTTCCGTGTTCTCCATGCTCAAGATAAAGCGAAGAATCGCGAACATCCTTGGCTTTTTCTCCAAATATAGCCCTAAGTAATTTTTCTTCGGCTGACAGTTCGGTTTCACCCTTAGGAGTAATTTTACCGACTAAAATATCGCCGGAAGAAACTTCGGCGCCAATACGAACGATTCCTTCTTCGTCTAAATCTTTTAACTTTTCTTCACCGATATTAGGTATATCGTTAGTCACTTCTTCAGGACCCAGCTTTGTTTCTCTTACGTCAATAACATAGTTTTCAATATGAATAGAAGAAAAGACATCATCACGAACCATTCTCTCAGAAATAATAATAGCATCTTCATAATTATAACCGTGCCATGTCATAAACGCGACTAGAACATTCTTGCCTAACGCTAGTTCGCCTTTATCAATCGCCGAAGAATCAGTTAATACCTGTCCTTTTTTTATTTTGTCTCCTTTACTGATAATAGGACGTTGGTTTATGCAAGTTGAAGCATTGGATCGTAAAAATTTAGTGACAGGGTAATTTCTGGCTTTACCATTTTTTTCTTTTATTTCAATGGAGGATCCGTCTACTTTGGTGGCCGTTCCATCTTCTTCGGCTATAATAATAAGGCCTGAATCACGAGCGGCTCGTGCTTCAATACCGGTGCCAACAATTGGAGAGTCATTAGTAATTAATGGAACAGCCTGCCGTTGCATGTTTGTTCCCATTAATGCTCTTTGCCCATCATCATGTTCCATAAAAGGAATTAAAGCGGTAGCAACGGAAATAATTTGATGAGGCGCGACACCAAAAAAATCAATTTTAGAAACATCTTCAGTGTCCGGCCGCCCATATTTTCTTACTTCACATTTATTAACTAAAAAATAACCGTTTTCATCAATCGGAGTTGTGGCCGTCGCGGTTATATATTTTTCTTCATTAAAAGCGTCTAAATAAACAATCTCATTGGTTACTATCGGTTTTACAGGAACCTTAACGTCTCCTAATTTTTCTTTAAGTCTTTTGGCTTCTTTTTCATTAATAGTTTCTCCTGCTTTAATAATTAGTTCTCCATCTTTACCTTCTTCTGTTTTTTTATGGACATCCTTTCTGACAATTTTTCCAGTTAGTAATTTCGTATCATTGGCGGAAATTTCATGAAGCACGCGCCGATATGGAGATTCAAGAAAACCATAATCGTTTAGTCTGGCATAGCTTGCTAAATGCCCCACCAAACCAATATTCGGTCCTTCCGGCGTGGCAATAGGGCATATGCGTCCGTAGTGGGAAGTGTGCACGTCGCGAACGTCAAAGCCCGCGCGCTCACGAGTCAATCCTCCGGGACCCATAGCCGATAATCTTCGTTTATGTTCTAGCTCAGCTAAAGGATTTGTTTGATCCATAAATTGCGACAATTGCGAAGACATAAAAAACTCTTTTACAACGCCGATCACCGGACGGGCGTTAATTAATTTATTTGGGTTCAAAGCGGTAAGTTCGGCCGTGCTCATTCTGTCTTTAATAATTCTTTCCATGCGCACCAAGCCAATTCTAAATTTATTTTGGATTAATTCGCCAATCGCCCTAACTCTACGGTTGCCAAGATGGTCAATATCATCTTCTTTGTCTTGAGTTATGTTTAGCCTAATCACTTCGCGAATAACCGCCACTAAATCTTCTTTTCTTAAAATACGATTAGCTTTATTGTTCGGTATATTAAAACCGAATTTTCTATTTAATTTATAACGGCCGACCCTGTCAAAATCATAGCGGTCAAACCTGAAAAACATGGAATGAATAAGCTGGCGGGCATTTTCGGTTGTAGCCAAATCACCAGGCCTAATCCTTTTATAAACTTCTTTTAAACCCTCGGCTTCATTTTTAGCTAAGTCCTTTTCAATAGTGGCGTCAACATAACTTTTTTCTTCGTCTCCGGTAACAATATCTACGTCTTTAAATAATTCTTTAATTTCGTCGTCGCTTGAATAGCCAAAAACACGCAAGAGAGATGTAATCGCCACTTTTCTTTTACGATCAATCCTTACCCAAATAACATTATTAGAATCAGTCTCAATTTCTAACCATGCCCCGCGGTTAGGAATAATTTTTGCTCCATAAACTTTTTTACCGCGAACATGATCTGAAGTAAAAATAACTCCGGCGCTTCTAATAAGCTGGGCGACAACCACCCTCTCAATGCCATTAACAATAAAAGTCCCATTTTTTGTCATTAATGGAAAATCGCCCAAAAACACTTCTTGGGTTGAGGCTTGTCCGTCTCTTTTATTAGTTAATCTTACGTTAACTCTTAGCGGCGCTTCATAGGTTACATTTTTTGCTTTACTTTCAGCTTCACTAAATTTTGGTTCATCCAAATAATAATCTTCAAAATACAATTCTAAGTCACGGCCGATAAAATCAGTAATTGGGGAAATTTCATCAAACAATTCAGCAAGGCCTTCGCGCAAAAACCAATTATAAGATCTTTTTTGAGATTCAATTAGGTCTGGTAATGGCATTGATTCTTGAATCTCAGTAAAGCGTTTGCGTTTATTATTTTTTACTTCTGACATAATTTTTATATGACATTAAAATTTTGTTAATTTTTATTGGGACTGTCGCCGAATGCGCTTTTGAGATAGTCCCTTGTTAACACAAAAAATCTCAAGACGATATTTCTTGAGTTAAATTTTTGTTATTTGGTTAAGAGAGTCTGCTTGCGCAAAATAAAGTTGTCCACTTTTTGATAAAATAATTTAATAAACTACAAGCATGAGGGATTTTTGTTTTAAAACTATAATATTGATAAAAAACAAAAAAAACGGCATAAAATTTCGCATTATTTATGCGACTTTCTCCGTTTCATTTCCTTGCCACTTTTATGTTGAAAAATAATAATTTTCAATCAATATTATAATTTTAACCTGTTTTTTTATATTAACAAAAAACAAAATCATTGTCAAGCTTTTTTACTTTTTTTATAAAAATAAACTTATTTTACCATTTTTTACCTAATATTAAATAAAAAAATGTTAATGTTAATATTAATTGTTTTTTTAGTTATCCACAGAAACAATTTTCTCTTTGGTTCTATAATAAAAAATTTATGTTTTTTATAGAAATAATGACAATTTTTAACTTCAAGAGGAAAAACTTAAGTTTTAAGCTAATTTTACCACTACTTTTTAATTTCTCACCACACCATATTACACAACCAATCGAATTTGACTTCGCGTCAATTATTATATAATCTATAATAACTAAATCCCCCAACCCCCTTTATCAAGAGGGCAATAAAATATGTACAGCATTATTCTCTGCGGCGGATCCGGTACAAGGCTTTGGCCGTTGTCGCGCAAAAATTTTCCAAAACAATTTCTAAACCTCTACAGCGATAAGTCATTATTGCAAGAGACATTTTTAAGAATGCAGAAAATAATGCCGTCTGAAAATATTATTTTTGTAACTAATAAGAAAAATTATTACAACGTCGTAAATCAAATTAAAGAAATACATAAAAAATTTGATCCCGAAGCTTCGAGACAAATCCTAACCGAACCAAAAAGCCTTAATACTCTTCCGGCGCTTGCTTATGCGATTAAATTTTTAATAGAAATAAAAAAGGCTAATTTAAACTCTTGCGTGGTTATGCTTCCTTCTGATCATTATATCGGCGACGTGCAAGAATATTTAAAAATATTAAAAAATGCAACAGACAACATCGGGGACAACATCGGAACAATCGGTATAACGCCGACAAAAGTTGAAACAGGGTATGGTTATATTAAAAAAGGCTCTCCAAAAGAAAATTACTTTCAAGTTTCAAAATTTGTAGAAAAACCTGACCGGGAGACCGCCATAGAATATATTCATACCGGAGATTACGTCTGGAACTCGGGCATGTATTTATTTAAAATTAAAACTTTTATAAACGAATTTAAAAAGCATGCGCCGGAAATATATAATGTATTAAAGAAACATCCAAGAGAATTTATAAAAGACTTTAAAAATCTACCAGCCCTTTCAATTGATGTTGGCATTTCGGAGAAATCAGAAAAAATGGTAGTTTTTGAAGGTGATTTCGGCTGGAGCGATATTGGTTCTTTTGATAGCCTGGCGGAAATCGTAGAAGAAGATAAAAAAACAAAACACGTGAGTTTAAATTCAAAAAATATATTTGTGCATAGCGCGAACAATCGCCTTATCGCCACGTCCGGCGTGGAAGATTTAATTATTGTTGAAAATAACGACAGCATATTAATTCAAAAAAAAGGTAAAAGCGAAGACATAAAAAAAATCGTTGAACATCTTGATAAACACAACTATAAAGAATCCGAGCATAACACAGTGGTGCATCGGCCTTGGGGAAAATACGAAGTCTTAATTGAGGAGATAGGAGTAAAAGCTAAGAAAATAACCGTATATCCGGGAGCGAAACTAAGCCTGCAAAGCCACTATCATAGAGCCGAACACTGGGTAGTAGTGCGCGGAACGGCTAAAATTATAAACGGAAATCAAGAAATATTTTTGTGCGAGAATGAAAGTACTTTTATTCCGGCCATGAATAAACATAAGCTGGAAAATCCCGGCAAAACAAACCTAGAAATAATTGAAGTGCAAACCGGAAGTTATACTGAAGAAGATGATATTATAAGGTATGAGGATGTTTATAATAGAGGAAATAATTAGTTGCCTTGATGTTATTTTTTTGATAAAATAATTTTATTACATTAATAATTTTAATATAAAAATAAGGGGGTATATGTGGAGAACTTAGAGAACCATCCTTTGATAAAGCTTTCACCAAAAGCCCTGTCAAACAGATTAAAAGAAATAAAGCCTCATGAAAAAAAAGACGCGATGAGTGAATTTAATACTATTATTGATGGGCTTAATGACATATCAAAAGATAAGACGGAAAATAATTTTTCTGACGCGCTAGAAGTCTTCTTAAAAATTAAATCAGAAACAAAAATATTAGCGCTAATCTTGTATTTCAAAGAAAATAAGCACTGTGTGTTTAAGAAAAAATTTAAATTCTGCGATTGCATTGAGGCTATTTTAGAAAAATTAGCCCCTAACAGTTCTTTCACTCTAACAAAAAAATGCCACGATTTTATAGTAAAAAGCTCTAACGGAAAAAGGGTTGCTGTAAATACAGCCAAATAACTATGGTAATAAATCTCGTTTAACATATTATTAAGCGAGATTTTTTTATTTAAAGTTGACATTATATAAATTTTAGCTTATAATCATTTTAGTCCTTAAAGAGGACTTTTTTGTTTAAAATTATTTATTATTATTTTATTGAAAATTGAAAATTGAAAATTAATAATTGATTTACGGTCCCTTCGTCTAGTGGTTAGGACATCAGGTTTTCATCCTGAAAACAGGGGTTCGATTCCCCTAGGGACTACAAAAAAATAATGCCGCAACATGAGAGATCCAATCTCCAAATTCCGAAGCATCGGAATTTGGAGATTGGATCTCTGTTGATTTTTCGAAATTGTTTTATTATAGTTAATGTGGTAATTTTAAATTATGAAAATATTAGGAATAGAAACTTCTTGCGATGAAACCGCGGCTGCGGTAGTTGAGGAGACGCGCCATGGCGTGTCTGTACTATCTAATGTTATTTCATCGCAAATTGATATACATAAAAAATATGGCGGAGTTGTGCCTGAGGTCGCGGCGCGCGAGCATGTTTTAAATATTCTGCCTGTTGTTAACGAAGCTTTGCTTAAAGCTAACATTAAAAATGGAGAAGCTCCTAAAAAAATAAACGCAATTGCAGTAACCATCGGCCCAGGGCTTATAACTTCATTGATCGTCGGAATTGAAACCGCTAAGGTTTTATCGTACGCTTGGAACGTACCGGTCGTCGGGATAAATCATATAGAGGGGCACATATACGCCAATTTCATTGGCGATGCTAAAAAAACAAGAAAACAAAAAAACAAAAAAACAATTTTTCCTACTTTAATTCTGACTGTATCAGGCGGACATACTATGTTAGTTTTAATGCGCGGGCATGGAAAATATGAAACGATTGGCGAAACGCGGGATGATGCCGCTGGCGAAGCTTTTGATAAGGCGGCGGCTATGATGAAAATAGGATACCCCGGAGGACCAGCTATTTCCGCTTACGCGGAACAATTAACAATGAACAATGAACGATTAACAATTAAATTACCGAGGCCAATGATAAACTCTAAGGATTATGATTTTTCTTTTTCCGGTCTTAAAACCGCTTTACTCTATGAACTTAAAAAAAATCCAAATTACAAATTACAAATCCCAAATTACTGCGCTGAATTTCAGCAAGCAGTAATTGATGTTTTAATTTCTAAAACTATTAAAGCCGCGAAAGAGTATAAAGTTAAAACGGTTATGCTTTCCGGAGGAGTATCAGCGAATATTGAATTAAGGAAGCAGATGAAAAAAGCAATTAATATTTTAGACAACGTAAAATTTAAGATGCCGGATTTAAAATATACAACCGATAACGCGCCGATGATTGCTACGGCGGGATATTATAAGGCTAAAAGAAAAAAATTTACGCCTTGGAAAAAACTAAAAGTAGATTGTAATGCGGAGTTGTAAATATTTTTTTTAAATAAAAAAACAGCGCGGAAAAACTTAATCTTCCGCGCTTTGTCTTTGTGTGCTTTGTTGTCTTTTTGATTCTTCCATTTTAGCCCTAATATTTCTTACATGAAATACTATAAAACTTTTATTGAGCCCAAACATCCGCGCAAAGAGACGAGCAAGCCATATAGTTCTCTTTATCTTTTTTTCCTCTACGCTTGCATTTGTGATATTATTTCCATCTTTTCTTTTACACCATTCAATAATTAAAGAACAACGCATTCTTAGCGCCGAAAAAACAACATCAAGGCAATCAATAAGACTAATTAAAAAACGAACAATTAATATTAAAATCTTCTGCATTTATTCCCCTCCCATTAATATCTCTCGGTTTTTTATAATATTTGAAGGATCCATGCTGTGCATGGAGCTGGAATGCAAACTTTATCAAAAAGTAGCAATTATCAATACTGAAGACGGCTTGCATCTTGGCTCCATACAAAGTATGGAGCCTTCTTAGTAAATGAGTCTTTTCCATTTGAAAGATGAGCCTGAAATTGCTAAATTATTCCAGTTATCTATTTGAATAAGTTTTTAAACATTTTTTGTTTTTCTTTTTGCATTTTTTCCGCGTATTCGGTGTGGCTCATGG
>CAJVWV010000012.1 GCA_913009695.1 uncultured bacterium | reverse complement strand
ATTTTTATAGGTTTTTTGTGCAATTTGGGTCAAAATGTACAAGTGTATAGTCCTTTAGGTAATCGGGTCATTTGGTCCAAATTTACTGTATTATTGTTTCTTGCCCTTGAGGGCGGGAAATGGTAAAGTAATATTATGAAAACAATTCTTGACATTGAGCTTGCTAATAAATATAATAGCGTTCCACAAAAAATTAGAGTCTTAACTGAAACATGGGTTGATAAAGAAATTTTTTGTCCAAATTGCGGTTGCAATGTTGATTCTTATAAAAATAGCAAACCAGTGGCTGATTTTTATTGTCCGAATTGCAACGAAGATTATGAGTTAAAAAGTAAAAAAGATAAAATGGGAAACAGGATTTTGGATGGTGCGTACGGGATAATGATAAAAAGATTGCAGAGTGAAAACAATCCAAATTTTTTCTTTTTGAATTATGGTATAAAAAATTATGAAGTTCAAAATTTTGTAGTTATACCTAAACATTTTTTTACTCCTGAAATCATAATTAAAAGAAATAAAGGAATACCGAACAGGCCAAACTATATAATGTGTAGTATAGATTTGTTGTCAATTCCGCAAAGCGGAAAAATATTTTATATAAAAAATGGACAAATAGAAAATAAAAATAATATTTTAAAAAATTGGCAGAAAACTTTATTTCTAAGAGAAGAAAAGAAAATAAGCGCCAAGGGATGGCTTTTGGACACAATGAATTGCGTTGATAAAATAGGAAAAAAAGAATTTAAGTTAGATGAAGTTTATGCTTTTGAGGATATATTAAGTAAAAAATATCCAAGCAATAAACATATAAAAGATAAAATAAGACAACAATTGCAATTTTTACGAGATAATGGGTATCTTAATTTTGTAGCACCCGGGAAATATAGAGTGTCCTAGATTTTAATTTTCTTTTAATAATGCATGAACATTTATTTGTGTTTCAAAAATAAAAAATATTAAAAGATATTTAAGGGGGAATTATAATGAGATACGTTATTCAAGTGTTAGCGATGATGCCAGTGCTTGGATTCACTATCTATAGCGCATGGCTACTATATACGGATAGAAGATTTATTAGTGTTCTTTTGGTAATAGCTATATATGTCTTATTGGTGTTGACGGGCTTCTTTGAATGCTGGAAGCTTTCAGTCATAAAAAAGTTTTTTAAGAACGCCAAAAGAATGGGTCTATAATAATAGGCAAGCCAAGAGCTTGTCTTTTTTTGTTTATTTTTAGCCAAATAGAGTCCCCCTAACCCCCTTTAATAAAGGGGGCTTGTAAGTATCCCTTGCAATTTAGCATGATTTATTTTAAAATAATATTAGTAAATAAGCTATATGTGCATAATACCTTAAAAGGGTATATTTTATTTTGTAGAAGTTAATTATTTATTTTATGGCAGATAATATATTAAACAAACTATTTAAACCTTCCAGGCGCGGAAAAGTCTGGTGGGTTTTTGTTTTTATAATTTTTATTTCTTTAGCCGGCGCGTCAGTTGATGTTGGCGCTAAATATAATAGCGGGGCGGATTGGCTGGGGGACAAAATCGGCTTAAATTTACCTCATGTTTGGGAGAAAGATTTTAGGCTTGGCTTGGATTTACAGGGCGGAGCTCATTTAGTTTACAGGGCGGAAGTTGAAAATATTGAACTTAAAGAAAGAAATAGCGCGGTTGAAGGAGTGCGTGATGTTATTGAACGTAGAGTTAATGTTTTTGGAGTTTCAGAGCCTATTGTACAAACTTCAAGAAGCGGAAGTGAATATAGAGTAATTGTAGAACTGGCCGGAGTTAGGGATGTTGGCGAAGCAATAAAAATGATTGGCGAAACTCCTTTGCTTGAATTTAAAGAACAGGATATTGAGATTAGAGAACTGACGGATGAAGAAAAGAAACAATTAGAGGATTTTAATAAAAGCGCGGAAGAAAGGGCTGAAGAAATTTTAGGCAAAGTTATATCTGGCGGTGATTTTTTCGCTTTAGCCAAAGAATTTTCTGATGATATTAATACAAAAGAAAACGGCGGTAATTTGGGGTGGATAACTGAAAGTGATAATCCGGAAGTTTATTCTTTAGTTAAAGATTTAAAAATTGGCAGAACTTCCACTGAATTGAATCAAGGAAGCCAAGGGTACGAAATAGTAAAACTTGAAGATAAGCGTTTTAAAAAAAATCCATTTACGGGAGAGGAAGAAGAACAGGAAGAGTCAAAAATAAGCCATATTTTTATCAGGACAATGAGTAAAGAGGATATTATTGGACCGCAGAATGATTGGAAAAATACCGAATTAACCGGTAAAAATTTAGAAAGAGCGGTAGTGTCTTTTAATCCGAATGATAATATGCCTGAAGTATCTTTGGAGTTTGACAAAGAAGGCGCTCGCATGTTTGAAGAAATTACTGACCGCAATATTGAAAAACCGGTTGCTATATATTTAGACGGATATCCGATAAGCGTTCCAATGGTTAACGAAAAAATAACCGGCGGCAGGGCGGTAATTTCAGGCAGTTTTAATATTAAAGAGGCAAAGCTTTTAGCTCAACGTCTTAACGCGGGCGCTTTACCGGTTCCGATTACTTTAATAAGCCAGCAAACGATTGGCGCGAGCCTTGGTCGGAAATCAGTTGAAGACAGTCTGCAAGCGGGAATTATTGGTCTTATTTTGGTCGCCTTATTTATGATATTGGTTTATAGGCTGCCCGGAGTTTTAGCGGTAATTTCTTTAATAATTTATGGAATTTTAGTTCTATCTTTATTTAAATTGTGGCCGATCACTTTGACTTTAGCCGGAATTGCCGGATTTATATTGTCTATTGGCATGGCGGTTGACGCTAATGTTCTTATTTTTGAGCGTATTAAAGAAGAACTAAAAATTGGCAAGCCGCTTAATCTAGCGATTGACGAAGGGTTTAAGCGCGCTTGGCCGTCAATTCGGGACGGCAATGTTTCCACATTATTAACATGTTTTATATTGATTCAGTTTTCTACCAGCATAGTAAAAGGATTTGCCGTTACTTTAAGTTTAGGTATTGTTATTTCAATGGCTTCCGCGATTATTATAACTAAAAATTTACTTAATTTAATTAGTGAAAAGTGGATGGAAAAAAATAAATGGCTTTTAGGAGTAAAAAAATAGCTTATAGCTTTTAGGTATTAGCTTATTAGGTTGTAATTTTAATATAATAAAATTTTTAATCCTAAAAGCTAACAGCTAATAACCTAAAACCTAATTTATATGTACAAGATTATATACAACAAAAAAATTTGGTTAAGTGCCTCAGGCGCAATGGTCGGATTATCTATTATTCTTTTAATAATATTCGGACTTAATTTTGGTATTGATTTTACAGGTGGCAGTCTTTTAGAGGTTAGATTTATTGGAGACACACCAACTACAGAAGATGTAAAAAACGCAGTTAGTGATATAGAGATAGGAAGTTTAACTGTACAAGAAGGTGGAGAAGACAATATGATATTGCGTTTTCAAGATATTTCTGAAGAAAAACATCAAGAGGTATTGAAAAGGATTTCCGATTTACGATTGACGAATGACAATTTAGGCAGAGCCGACCAAGACACTCAGAAATCGACAATCGAAGAGCTTCGGTTTGATTCAGTTGGACCTTCAATCGGAGAAGAATTAAAAACAAAGTCATTATACGCGATTGTTTTTGTTCTTGTCGCAATAGTTTTGTATATCGCTTGGGCGTTTAGAAAAGTGTCAAAGCCGATTGTTTCTTGGAAGTACGGAGTTGTGGCACTTATAACTTTATTTCATGACGTTTTAATTACGGTTGGAGTGTTCGTTATTTTAGGAAAATTTTTCGGCGTAGAAGTTAATACCCCTTTTATGGTCGCGATTTTAACAGTACTCGGTTATAGCGTTAATGATACTATAGTTATTTTTGACCGTATTCGCGAAAATCTGCCAAAGAGCGATGAAGATTTTGAAAATACTATTAATATAAGCGTTAACCAGACTATTACCCGTTCAGTCAATACTTCTCTGACTACTTTAGTAGTGCTTCTTTCAATTGTATTTTTCGGTGGGGCAACGATTCAATCATTCGCGCTAGCCTTAGCAATTGGTGTATTCATCGGAACATACTCATCTATATTCTTAGCTTCGCCTTTATTGGTGGTTTGGGAGAAAATGAAGAAGTAATTTAAAGTATAAATTTTTTGTACAGCAGGCCACGATTCTAAGAGTCGTGGTTTTTGACAAAAGACCCTGTTTTAATGTACACTATAAAGGTAAATCACTTCATTGCTTCATTGCTTCATTGTTGTATCGTGCAATAGTTTTTGCATAGCATCAATGAAATAATGAAACAATTTAACAATGAAAATTTATGCGACAATCAGAACTCTTTACTAAAACAACAAAAGAATTGCCAAAAGACGAAACAAGCTTTAACGCTCAAGTTTTAATTAGGGCGGGTTTTATTGATAAGGTTTCGGCTGGGGTTTATTCCTTTTTGCCATTGGGACACAGAGTGCACGAAAAAATAAAAAATATAGTGCGCGAGGAAATGAACGCTATTGGCGGACAGGAGATTTTTATGCCGGCTTTAACTCCGAAAGAAGCTTGGGAGACTACTGACCGCTGGGAAAATTTTAACGTTTTGTTTAAACTGACTGGAGCCGATAAAAAAGAATACGCTCTGGGAGCCACGCACGAGGAAATTATTACTCCGTTAGTTAAAAAGCATGTTTTTTCGTATAAAGATTTACCAACGTTTGTTTATCAAATTCAAACTAAGTTTAGAAATGAATTAAGAGCTAAGGCCGGACTTTTACGCGGACGCGAATTTTCAATGAAAGATTTATATTCATTTCATACGAGTGAAGAAGATTTAAACGAATATTATAAATTAGCGCAAAAAGCTTATTTTAAAATATTTGAGCGATGCGGATTATTAGATTTAACTTATTTAACGCTTGCCTCAGGCGGAGCTTTTTCAAAGTATTCACATGAATTTCAGACTTTAGCTAAAAACGGTGAAGATTTAATTCATATCTGTGAAAATTGCAATATCGCGATAAACAAAGAAATAATTGAGGAGCAAAAAGTTTGCCCGACTTGCGATAATAAAAAATTAGTAGAGGAAAAAGCGATTGAAGTCGGAAATATTTTTAAATTAGGCAATAAATTCTCTAAAGATTTCGGGTTTAGGTATACTGACGAGGATGGAGAGAAAAAAGATGTTGTTATGGGGTGCTACGGAATAGGCCCTTCGCGTATTATGGGAACTATTGTAGAGATTCATAATGATAAAAATGGTATTATTTGGCCTGACGAGATAGCGCCCTTCAAGGTTCATTTAATTGTTTTAGACAACAGACAACAGACAACAGACAACAAGGAAAAAGCTGATGCGCTTTATGAAAAATTGCAGGAGGCAGGCGTTGAGGTGTTGTATGACGATAGGGAGATTGGAGCCGGGGAAAAATTCGCTGACGCTGATTTAATCGGATGCCCGATTAGGGTTTTAGTAAGCGCTAAAACTTTAAAGAAGGATAGTGTTGAAGTTAAGAGAAGGGATAGTGATGAAGAGGAACTGGTTGGTATTAGGGATGTGGTTAATAAAATTTTCAGTATCTAGTTTTTAATAAAATCCAAATGTCAAAATCCTAATGACAAATCAAGTCCAAATGATAAAATGTTTAAATAATTTAGATTTTGGATTTGATTTGATATTTGAGTTTTGGATTTAAAATTTTATTAGATGGTATAATTTAGAAATTTAATATTGTGTTTAATAAATTATTAGGAAAATTTAGTAAGGATTTGGCCATAGACCTTGGCACAACATCCACGTTAGTAAGTACCCAAGATAAGGGTATTATTATTAATGAGCCGTCGGTTGTCGCGGTTAATCTGCGAACTGACGAGATTTTGGCCGTGGGAGAGGAGGCTAAAAAGATGGTAGGAAAAACTCCAGCTCATATTCAAGCGGTTAAACCATTAGTTGACGGCGTTATTTCCGACTTTGAAGTAACCGAGAAAATGCTTAAGTATTTTATTGATAAAGTGCATAGCGAAAGCTTTACCTTAGTTCCTCGTCCGCGAGTTGTGATTGGTATTCCTTTAGATATTACTGAGGTAGAAAAAAAAGCGGTAGAAGACGCGGCTAAATCGGCTGGCGCTCGTGAAGTTTATTTAATTGAGGAGTCTATGGCGGCGGCAATCGGCACAAGACTACCGATAACCGAGGCGACCGCTACTATGGTTGTTGATGTTGGCGGAGGTACAACTGAAATTTCCGTTATATCACTTGGCGGCGTTGTAACGTGGAAGACTATGCGGCTTGCCGGAAATGAACTTGATAACAATATTATTCAGTACGTTCGTGAAGAATTTAATATTTTAATAGGAGAGCAAGTAGCTGAGAATATAAAATTAAAAATTGGTTCTGCGACGCCGCTTAAAGAACCGATGGAAATGGAGATAAGCGGCAGGGATTTAATTAACGGTTTGCCAAAAGCGGCCGTTATTAACGATAGCCAGGTCAGGGAAGCTATGTCAAGAACAATAGAAAAAATTATTGAAAATATTAAGCTGACGCTAGAAACAACTCCTCCGGAGCTAGTATCCGATATTTATGAACATGGAATTATTCTAACCGGTGGAGGCGCTTTACTTCGGGGGCTTGATAAGGAGATAGCGCAAGCTACTAAAATTCCCGTACGTGTTGCAGATGATCCGTTAACTTGCGTAGTTAGGGGAGCGGGGATTTTACTTTCTGACCCTGATTTATTGGAGAAAGTCGTTTCACCTGGGACTGAGGAGTTATAGTAATATAATTTTCAATTTTCAATTTCTAATTTTCAAACAATTTTTAATTTAGAAATTTATTAATTAGTAATTGTTTAGAAATTGAAAATTAGAAATTTGTTAATTAATCTTATATGTATAAAATAAATACAAAAAAATACACTTGGGTTATAGCAGTGATTGTGCTGCTTATTTTTTTACATTATATTAGAATTTTGTCGCCTATTGAGAGAACGGTTGTAAAAATTTTTAATCCGGTTTTATCAAGTTTTTATTCAGCAGGTTCATATTTTCGTATAACTTATAATGAGCAAACAGATAAAAGAGATTTTATTAGCACAATAAATGAGTTAGAAAGTTCTATAGTTAATTTAACTGTTGAGAACGCGAGGCTTAAGTCGCTAGAGGAAGAGAATCAAGTTTTGCGCGAGTATTTAAAATTTTCAAAAGAAAATAATACATCTTTTGTATTGGGAAGTGTTGTAGCCCACAAAGGGTTAGATTCTAATAATTTGGATCAAAATATTATAATTAACAAAGGCTTGAGCGATGGAGTAGAGATTGGAGCCGGAGTTATGAGCGGTGGAACGATTATAGGCCAAGTGGTAGAGTCTCAAAGTAATTTATCTGAGATTTGTTTAATTACTAATCGTAATTGCAAGTTAGCCGCCAAAGTTCAAAATACAGATAAAACATCCGGGATTATACGAGGAGAACTCGGTCTTACAATAAAAATGGAATTTATTCCGCAAACAGATGTTATTGAGATAGGGGATACTGTCGTTACTTCCGGCTTGGAGGAAAAAATTCCACGCGGCCTGGTAATCGGCGAAGTAACCGAGGTTAATAAAGAAAGCAATGAATTATGGCAGAGCGCCACGATAGATCCGTTAATTAATATGGATGATTTAGTGATTGTTTCCGTATTGACACCTTAAGATTTTATTAGAAATTAGGAATTCTATCATTTATGTATACAAAAGTCATCGCTAATATTTTGTTAATTATTATTACAACGGCAATTCAGATTTCTTTTATCTCCGGTCTGCCGGTTTTTTTAAATAATTTTAGTTTAGTTTTAGTAATACTTGTTTTTATATTAGCCCTTGGCAATTTAAAATTATCTTTATGGTGGGCGATAGGCATAGGGTTTCTTTTAGATATTTTTTCCTTTTTACCATTCGGCGTTTTATTAATTAGTTTAAGTTTGGCTATGATTATAGTCAATTTTTTATTAACTAATTTTTTTACTGATCGTTCTCTGTATTCATTTTTCGCGTTAATCACTCTTTTCACTTTATTTTATGAATTTATTTTAAATATTATTAATTATTTTATTATGTCTTTCGACTCAGAAGTTATTTTATTTATTATTAATAAAAATTTTTGGTCTAATCTTTTTTCTCAAGTAGTTTTAAATTTAATTGCAGTACTTATAATATTCTACGGAATAAATTTTATAAGTAATAAGTTAAAGCCCGCGTTTTTAGTTAAACGCAAATTATAATATTTTATGCGTTTTAATAAATACAAAAACAATAAACAAGAAGATCCTTTTTCTATAATAACAGGAAAGCATAAAAATGTTGAAGGCATTTCCTATAGAAAGACTTGGACCGAAGAGTCTTATATGGCGGCTGATAAAGGAAAGGAAACATTGGGCAGAACTTTTAGTTTTTCCAAAATTCCTTTTATTATTTATTTTTTGTTGTTTTTTGTTTCAATTATTGTCGCGCGTGCAGCTTGGTTGCAAGTCATTAAAGGTGATTATTATTATTCTATTGCAGAAGGAAACCGTATACGCGTTGAAAGAGTTGAAGCAAAAAGAGGAATAATATACGACAGGAACATGCGTCCGCTTTCAAGAAATATTGCTAATTTTATGCTATATTTCATACCCTCTGATTTACCAAGAGATGATGACGAGTTAAATAAACTTATCTTGGAAGTAAGTAAAATTTCAGGCACGAAAGAAGAAGAGATAAAGAAAATTTTAGCTAGCGTAAAAATAGGCACAATGGAATCATACCAGCCTTTATTTATAATAGATAATATTGAATACGAGAAAGCTATGCTTCTTTATTTAAAATCTGATGAATGGCCGGGGGCTATATTAACTAATAAATCTAGGCGTGAGTACGATTTGTTTTCTTCGTCTTTGTCACATATTTTAGGTTATACCGGCAAAATTAATCCTGAAGAATTGAAAAATTTTGGACAAGAATACCTACAAATTGATTATATCGGTAAAATGGGTATTGAATATTTTTGGGAGCCGGATCTAAAGGGCATAAACGGAAAAAAGCAAATTGAAGTTGACGCTTTAGGAAAAGAAAAAAATATTATTAATGAACAGAGCGCTGAAGACGGTCATAATTTAGTTTTGTCAATTGATATAGAATTACAGAAAAAGCTTGAAGAAGTTATGTTAGAAAAGTTGGAAAGATTAAATTTGGGCCGAGGGGCGGCAATTGTAATAAATCCAAACAACGGAGAAGTTTTAGCCTTAGTAAGCCTTCCGGCGTATAATAACAATGCTTTTGCCCGCGGTATAACGACTGAAGAATATAGCGAATTAATAAATAATCCCGATAAGCCGTTATTTAATAGAAGCGTTAGCGGGGAATATCCTTCGGGTTCAACCATAAAACCGGTAATTTCAGCCGCAGCCTTGGAGGAGGGCATTATTAATGAGAACACAACTTTTTTAAGCGTAGGTGGCATTAAAATAGGACAATGGTTTTTTCCTGATTGGAAAGCCGGAGGGCATGGACGTACCGCGGTAAGAAAAGCTATCGCTGAATCGGTAAATACATTTTTTTATTATATTGGAGGAGGATATAATGATTTTGTTGGATTGGGGGTTGGCAGAATCGTGAAATACGGAAAGTTGTTTGGTTTGGGAGCGCAGACCGGCATTGATTTAGCCGGGGAAGCGGACGGATTTTTACCGACCAAAAAATGGAAAGAAGAAGTAAAGGGGGAACGTTGGTATATCGGAGATACGTATCATTTAGCAATCGGGCAGGGAGATATTATAGTTACTCCGCTTCAGGTCGCTATGTTTACTAGCGTTTTCGCTAACGGCGGAGATTTGTATCGGCCGCATATTGTTAAAGAAATATTATCAAGCGAGGATAAATTAATAAGAGAAGTAGAAACTGATCCTATACGAAGCGATTTTATAAGCGATTATAATATAGAGATAGTTCGCCAAGGAATGCGTCAGGCAGTTACTTACGGCTCGGCAAGAAGTTTAAGTGATTTGCCGGTTTCTGCTGCCGGTAAAACAGGAACAGCCCAATGGTCTTCTAAAAGAGATCCGCACGCTTGGTTTACCGGTTTCGCGCCTTACGACAATCCGGAAATAGTAATTACGGTTTTAATAGAAGAAGGCGGAGAGGGAAGCGCCGTAGCAACGCCGATTGCTAAAGAGGTTTTGAGATGGTATTTTAGTGAACACACGAATTAAACAAATATTTTAACAAAAAAACAAGGGAAATTCCTTAATAGGATTTTCCCTTTTGTGTAATATTTTTTTATTTTTTTCGCTGTATTTTATTCTTTTCTTTGTTTCTCTCGCGTATTTTTTTAGCCTCCTTGTCACCTTTCTCTGTCTTTTTAATAGTTTTGCAATCTGACGTAGCATAGTCCTCGTTTAGTAAAAATGTTAACCCCTGCCATAATTTGGATGGCATTGTACAATATATTTCGTGCAACTTTGTTAGTGATGTGCCTTCTTCCTTGATGTGTTCAGCTAGTAGAGTTTGGTGAGCTACTTTGATGTAGGTCTTTGGCATTTTCACCTCTCAGTTCAATATGGTTTTTGATTTTTGGGTAATTAAATATTAAATGATCTGTTAATTTTCTTTGTATTCTATAGTGTTTATTTGGTTTTGTCAATGTTAATAAGTTTTTGTTTAATTCTAGCACTCTTGATTCGCCAACATTGACTTACGTCAATGGGCGGGCAGGTACGTGAGTGCTAAAATTAGATAAATTAGCACTCTCTTGACACGAGTGCTAATTGTAGTATAATAAATATTGTTATGGATAAAAGAAAAGAGCTTATTTTAAATACAATTATCAAAGAACATATTAAAACTGGCGCGCCTGTCGGGTCAGGGGTTTTGGTTGATAAATATAAGCTTAAGATTTCGCCTGCAACGGCTCGAAATGAAATGGCGACTTTAGAGGAGGATGGATTTATTATCCAACCGCATACTTCGGCCGGAAGGATTCCAACCGAAAAAGCATATAGTTTTTATTTAAATAGTTTAAAAGGCAAAAAGCTTAGCGTTTCCGACTTAGAGATTTTTGAAAAATTATTTTCTGATCGCGATGAAAAGTATATAAAAAATACTGCGAAAGAAATGGCGAGGATTTCAGGTAATACGATTTTTTGGGCAAGCGACAAAGACAACTCTTTTTATACGGGACTTTCTAACTTAGTCGCGCAACCGGAATTCGCACAAAGCGATTTAATGCAACATATTTCTTTAATGATGGATCGTGTTGATGAAATTATTGATGATATTTTTGATGACATGGAATTCGATACAAAAGTTCTTCTAGGCTCGGAAAATCCTTTTGGAGATTCATGTTCTACTATTTTAGTAAAATATAAAGTTAACGGGAAAGAAGGTTTGTTTGGAATTTTAGGGCCAATGAGGATGGATTATGAAAAGAATTTGGGGTTGGCGGATTTTATAAATAAGAAGTTAATTGAAAAGTAGAGTCAATTACGAATTACGAATTAACAATTACGAATTAATATGAAAGATAAAAAAATAGACAACAGACAACAGACAACAGACAACAGGAAATCGTCTGGTGATTCAAAGAAGAAATCTTTTTTTGGGAAAAATTCTGATGGCAAAAAGAATAAGCCTCCCTACGCTAAAGCTTCGGAGGGTGAAAAAGATGAATTAAAAGAAATGGAACATAGTTACAAGAGAGCTCTAGCTGATTATCAGAATTTAATTAAACGCACGGACGTAGAAAAGCAGGATTTTATGAAATACGCGAATGAAAGATTATTAACCGAAATTTTACCGGTTTACGATAATTTAAAGTTAGCGTTAGCGCATGCTAATGGAAACGAAGGCGATTCAATCGTAGAAGGCGTAAAGCATGTTCTTAATCAATTTAAGAGCGTGTTAAATAATCTTGGAGTAGAAGAAATAAAAACAATCGGTGAAAAGTTTGATCATCACACAATGGAAGCGGTTGAGAAGAAGGAGACTGATGATAAAAAGAAAGACGGAATAGTAGAAAGTGAAGTTATGGCGGGGTATCGGTTAGGGGATAAGGTTATTCGGGCTGCGAGAGTTGTGGTTTATGAATATAAGAAATAACGGTTTAGTGGACTGTTTGTGAGCGGAGCGAACGGACAGTTTACACGAGTAGTAGGCAAACTGTCCATCCCGAAGCGTCGGGATAAACAGTCCGCTTGATGGTTTGAATTTAAGTAATAATTTTCAATTTTCAAACAATTTTTAATTAGATAATTAATAATTTAGTTTAGCGGTGATTCCTTTTACAACAAAAAAAGCACCTGTCTGCGGTTTATGTATTGACCGCTGGGGGGCCAAAGCCCCCACAAGTGCTATATACATATTGTATCAATGAAATTGTATTTTGTAAATTTAATAACATAATTAATAAATTAAAGAATTGTCACCGCCTTTGGCGGGATCCCGCATCAATATAAATTATTTAGGAGCGGGAAAAATTGTTTAAAAATTGAAAATTACTTGTCCTCCGAAACTTTAGCGTAGGGGGAGAAATTGAAAATTAATAAAATAATTAACATAATTAATTTTCACCTCACTTTAGTGTTCCGAAGCTTCGGGATTAAAAAGCCGACTAAAGTCGGGTGGAATAAGATAAAAATATATGGGAAAAATTTTAGGTATTGACCTAGGTACAACGAATTGTGCCATGGCAATCATTGAAGGTGGAAAACCAAAGATTTTAGAAAACGCTGAGGGGAATCGAACGACTCCTTCTGTTGTTGCTATTTCTAAAAACGGTGAAAGACTTGTTGGGCTTACCGCTAAAAGGCAGGCTGTTACTAATCCGGAAAATACGGTTTATGCCGTAAAGCGTTTAATCGGGCGTAAGTTTTCGGACGAAGAGGTGCAAAGAGATATTAAGACTGTGCCTTTTAAGATTTCACAGGCAGGCGAAGGCGTTACCGTTAAAATGAACGATAAAGAGCATACTCCGCAGGAAATTTCAGCTATGATTTTATCTAAGTTAAAAGCTGACGCTGAGGCGAAGTTAGGAGAAAAGATTACGGAAGCGGTTATTACCGTTCCGGCTTACTTTTCCGATTCGCAAAGACAGGCGACAAAAGACGCGGGACAAATCGCGGGATTAGAAGTTAAGCGCATAATTAACGAGCCGACCGCAGCTGCGCTCGCTTATGGATTCGATAAAAAGAAAGGACAACAGATAGCAGTTTATGATTTAGGCGGCGGAACTTTTGACGTTTCTATTTTAGATGTTTCCGAAGATACTGTTGAAGTTAAAGCCACTAACGGCGATACGCATTTAGGCGGCGAAGACTTTGATCAGGTTATTATAAAATGGATTATTAGTGAATTTAAAAAGGATTCGGGGCTAGATTTAACCGGCGATACTTTAGCTCTCCAGCGAATTAAAGAAGCGGCTGAAAAAGCTAAGATTGAATTATCTACTACAATGGAAACTGAAATTAATCAGCCGTTTATTACTACCGACGCTTCAGGCCCTAAGCATTTAGTTATGAAAATGACTAGGGCTAAGTTGGAAGAACTGGTTAGTGAATTAGTAGAAAAAACTATTGAGCCTTGCCGAACCGCTTTAAAAGACGCTGGTTTTGAAACTAAGGATATTGAAGAAGTAATATTGGTCGGCGGTATGACTCGCATGCCTTTAGTTCAAGAAAAGGTTAAAGAATTTTTTAACAAAGAACCTAACTTAAACGTAAACCCTGATGAAGTGGTTGCTATGGGCGCGGCCGTTCAGGCTGGCGTTTTGCAGGGCGACGTTAAAGATGTTTTACTTTTAGACGTAACTCCTTTAACTCTAGGTATTGAAACTTTAGGCGGAGTCGCTACTAAACTTATTGAAAAAAATACTACAATTCCTGCTTCAAAGTCGCAAACCTTTTCAACCGCGGCCGACGGACAGACTTCAGTAGAAATTAATATTGTTCAAGGTGAACGTCCAATAGCGGCTGATAATAAAAATTTAGGAAGATTTATTTTAGACGGCATTCCTAACGCGCCCCGCGGAGTTCCGCAGGTTGAAGTTAGTTTTGACATTGACGCTAATGGAATTCTAAACGTTAAGGCGACCGACAAAGGAACCGGCAAGGCTCAGCATATTACCATTACCGCATCTTCAGGATTAAGCGAAGAGGAGATTGAAAAGATGAAAAAGGAAGCTGAAGAACATGCCGAGGAAGATAAAAAGAAGAAAGAAAATATTGAAATAAAAAATCAGGCTGACGCAGTAGTATTTTCTACCGATAAAATGATTAAAGAATCAGGCGACAAAATGAAAGAAGAAGACAAAAAAGAGCTTGAAGAAAAACTGGAAGCTCTAAAAAAAGTTAAAGATACTGATAAATACGATGATATTAAAAAAGCAATGGAAGACATGAATGCTATCGCGCAGAAAATTGGCGCGGCTATGTACGAAAAACAGCAATCAGAAGGCACTAAACCTGGAGCCGAGGGTGCACAGCCGGGAGCCGAACAGCCTAAAGAAGGTGAAGAGAAAAAACCTGAGGAACCAGTTGAAGGAGATTTTGAAGAGAAAAAGGAAGGTGAAACTTCGGAGGATAAAAAAGACGAGGAGAAAAAGTAAATCTCACCCTCTAACCCCTCTCCTTAATAAGGAGAGGGGAAGCGAGTGAAGCGAGCGGGGAGAGGAGTGTTCTCATATAGATTACCTTAATTTTGGGGTAATCGAATGAGCACATTTATAATTTAAACTTTGAAAAAGGAGAGAGACATGGAATGGGTTAAATAGTTTTTAGCAGCAGCATACATTGCCTTGAACATTTTCGTTGTTTAAAAAACGGTGTTTTACGAGTCATTTAGGCATTTGTTTGCAAAGAAGGATTTTTGGGTTCGTTAAGGTGGATATTTTTTGGTGTATTTATTTTAATATACCGAATGTGTCATGCTTTTATATCTACTCAAAATTAACGAATAAAACAATCTAAGTTCAAAAAAGGGGGAAGAGAAATGGTAATTGTTTGTAGTGAAGATATCCTTGAAAAAAAGAAGAAAGAGAATGGTATAGAGAGCAGGATCTGGTAAAATTATTTCCTAATATAAAGCTTAATTTTTCAGAGTCAACAGATGACGGCATAAAGATTTTCCTTGAGGGAGATATTGAAGTAATGGAAAAATTTATGTTATTTGTTGAGGGAAGTCAGTTCCGCCAAGAAGGATTAGTCCACCTTATTTAATGTTTTCACGGATCGCCCCTCTTATTTTGAGGGGCAATTTATTGAGTACATTATAGTCAATTAATAATTATTAATAAATTTAAATTATGACAAATCAACCACAACCAAAAAAACAGGAGATTAAAATTGCGGATAATATTCCGGGAGCGGAGTACGCTAACGCAATGCAGGTAAATCATAATAAAGATGAGTTCCAGCTCATGTTTTTAAGCATTATGGGTGGATCTGGAAAAGTAACCGGAAAGATTATGACTAATCCGGGGCACTACAAAAGGATTGTGGCCGCGCTTAGCGAGAATTTAAAAAAGTATGAAGATCAGTTCGGGGAAATTAAAGAGGCCACGGCGCCGGAGAAGGAAATCGGATTTAAGGGATAAAAATCAATTACGAATTAACAATTAATAATTACGAATAAAAATGAAAGATAATATTGTTCAAGAAAAAAGCTATAAGTTTGCTTTGCGAATTGTTAATTTATATAAGTATTTAATTAATGTTAAAAAAGAATATATATTGTCCAAACAAGTTTTAAGAAGTGGAACATCTATTGGGGCTAATATTGAAGAGGCTATTGGAGGACAATCAAAAAAAGATTTTATTTCAAAATTTTCAATCGCTTATAAGGAAGCGAGAGAAACTAAATATTGGATTAGATTATTAATTGATTCAAATTACTTAGAATTAAGACAAGCAGAAGGATTACTAGAGGATTGCGAAGAGCTTTGTAAAATTATTAGTAAAATTCAGACAACTTCAAAAGCAAATAATTCGTAATTCGTAATTCGTAATTTTTAATTGATAATTGATTATTTTATGTCAAAAGATTACTACAATATACTTGGCGTCAGTAAAGGTGCTTCGCAAGATGAAATAAAGAAAGCGTTTCGAAAGAAGGCGCATCAGTTTCACCCTGATAAAAAAAATGGAGATGAAGCGAAATTTAAGGAGGCTAATGAAGCTTACCAGGTTTTAGGCAACGAGAAAAAACGGGCTCAATATGACCAGTTTGGTTCTAGTTTTGAACAAGCGCAAGCAGGCGGCGGATTTAGCGGTTTTGACGGCTTTAGGGATTTTTCAGGTTTTTCAGAGGGGCAAAATATAAACATGGAGGATCTTGGAGATATATTCGGCGGTATCGGCGATATGTTCGGCTTCGGCGGAGGCGGACGAGGCAGGACGAGAACCAGAAAAGGAGCGGATATTCAAGTCGCGCTTGTCATTGATTTTAATGATGCCGTATTCGGCGCTGAAAAAGAAATTAAATTAAATAAAACTGTGGTATGCGATAAATGCAAAGGTAATGGAGCTGAGCCTGGATCTAAAATAGAAATTTGTAAAACTTGTAACGGAAAAGGACAGACGGTAAGAGTGCAAAGAACTATTTTAGGAAATATGCAAGTGCGGGCCGAGTGTTCGGATTGCGCGGGTGAAGGAAAAACTTATTCGCAAAAATGCACAAAGTGTCATGGAATGGGCGCTCACAAAGAACTTGTTAATTTAAAAATTAAGATACCGGCCGGTATTGATAATGGCGGAGTTATTCGTTTAACCGGGCAGGGAGAGGCCGGTCTAAAAGGCGCTCCGGCGGGAGATTTGTATTTACAGATTCAAGTTAAAAAAGACCCTAGATTTATTCGTGAGGGCGATAATATATTGTCTGATATTTTTATTAGTTTTACACAGGCGGCATTAGGTGATAAAATAGATGTAGATACTGTTGACGGGTTAGTAAAGCTTAAAATACCGGAAGGGACTCAGTCAGGCACTAGTTTTATGTTGCGCGGCAAGGGCGTAACCCATATTCAAGGAAGAGGCCACTTCGGCGGAGCTCAGGGCAAGAGGGGGGATCATCTTGTAAAAGTTAAAATAAAGACCCCAAAAGGGCTTAGCAGGAAACAGAAGGAGATTTTGAAAGAACTTAATGTTTAATAAAAATATTAGTTTTATATTTTATTTTTAAAATGTCAAAAAATATTTTTTTGATATTTGATATTTTATTAGAAATTATAAATTTTTAATCATATGCAACTTCAAAAAAAACTTCTTGAAATTCTTTTTAAAAAATTGCCAAGTTTAAAACGGCAAGAAAAAAGAGAGTATGACGACATTAAAAAGAGAGATAAAGATCTTGATCTTTTTAGTGAAGAAAATTTAAATAAAATAAAGCCCGAAGAAAAAAAAGAGTATGATGATATTAAAAAAGGTTTTAAGTATTAATTTAAATAAATAATTTAATAAAGCTTAAGGGGGATAAATATTATGTCATCAGAAAAACCATTGTTCCCAGATTCCAAAATAGAAGAACCTAAGCCAGTCAACACTCATGATAATGATATGTTAATGAGTCCAAGAAATAAGAATATTTTTGAAAAAGACGCCACCAAACAAAGAAAAGAAGATGAAGAAGAGAGGATTAAAAGAAAAGAAATGGCAAAAACAGAAGATACGGGCAGGTCAGAAGTGAGAGAAGCGACAAGAAGAAGATTATCTGCGTAAAAGGGTTTATTTTGGTTAAAAATAAAAAGTGGGCGATATTTGAATCGTCCACTACTTTTTTTTCAAAGGCACGAGGGCGCTGAACTTGATGATTGCTCGCCATGGGATCATTTTTGTTCAGTCGCACCTCGCACCCCGACATGCCACCGTGGTTATAAGTAGGGCAAAAACAATGAAATTTTTTGTTGTTGCGCCACCACGACGGCATATTAAAATATTAAAAGAGCGAAAGGCGAACGGCAACCAAACAAACTAGTAGAGTAGATTGGTTCCAGATCAAGGAGGAAGCAGGGATTGAGCTAAAGCATAAAAAACAATCCTGCAGCCTTATATTTTGTTGCAAGAATTCCTCAGAATATTCTTGTAACAGCATCCCTCTTTTGCCAGCCTGCTGAGATGATTACCGTACGCCCATGACAGTGATAACTTTATATTAATAATTTTTTCTGATTATGTCAAAGATTAAGTTTTATTAGATTTTGCCTTACTTTAGCTAAAATTTAATAAATTGATTATTTTTAATAAAATTATTATAAAAAACAGAAAATGGTTGACTTTTTGCTTATTTTTTATATAATATAGTTGATTGTGAATAACTTATTTTAGTTGTCCAATTCAAGAACAAGTATCTTGCTTGTTTTTTATTTTTTCTATGAAAAATGGAGAGAAAAACGTTAAATTATGGTGGCAACCAGCATTAATGATGTTTGCTCGCCTTACAGGGTGGATTGCCGTACCGGTTATAATTGGCGCGTTTTTAGGAAAATGGTTGGATAAAAAGAATGATAGCGAGCCTTGGTTGTTTTTAATAAGCGTTGGAATGGCATTTTTTATATCCATGATTGGGGTTATAAGAAACGCGTTAGTAGAATTTAAAAAAATAGAAAAAGAAAATTCGTTAACTGACGAAAAAAATAATAATTTAGAAGATGATAAATAAAAATGTCTAAGACAGTAGGGAGTGAAATAACAACTGAAAATAAAATTGAACATAAGTCGATGGTAACTCAAGAGGATAACCATGAAGAAGTTGGCGTAGAAGCGCGTACAGAGGCGCATGAAGCTACCCATGAAATCATTCATGAACATACTCTTTTTGCTGAGCCGATATATCGCATTGGTAATTTTAATATTACTAATTCCCTTACAAATACATGGTTAGTTGTCCTTATAGTAATTGTTGTTAGCTGGACGCTTAAAAAAAGAATCAGCTTGATTCCAAAAGGAATACAAAATGTTTTTGAAATGGTTATTGAAGGTTTTTTAGGAATTTTTGATTCTGTTACTGGAGCTCGCGCAAAATCTCTAAAATTTTTTCCATTAGTTTTTAGTTTTTTTATTTTAATTCTTTTAAATAATTGGATGGGTCTGCTTCCCGGAATAGGGTCAATCGGCCAGGTTATATCCGAGCATGGACAAAAAATATTTGTTCCTTATTTTAGAGGGGGCACGGCGGATATGAACACAACGCTAGCCCTAGCAACAATCGGAGTTGTTATTAGCCATATTTTTGGAGTTATCGCGGTTGGTGGATGGAATTATTTAAATAAATTTGTTAATTTTAAAGCTTTAGCTGAAATTCCGAAGAAAGTAATGAAAGATCCGACAATTTTAATAATTAATCCTATAAAAATTTTTGTAGGTTTAATTGAAATAATAGGCGAACTAGCAAAGGTGGCATCATTGTCTTTTCGTCTTTTTGGAAATATTTTTGCGGGTGAGGTTTTGCTTGCGTCAATGTCGGCTATTTTAGCGTTTGGACTGCCGATTCCATTTATGTTTTTAGAAGTTATTGTTGGCTTGATTCAGGCGTTAATTTTTGCTATGCTGATTTTGGCATATTTAACTATGTCAACAATGGCCGAAGAACACTAAAATCAATTAACAATTATCAATTAACAATTATCAATATTTAGGATTTTGAAACTAGGCGCGGAAGCAATAAAACTTTCTAATTCCTAACTTCTAATTCCTAATTCCTAACTTATGGAAAATGTTATGTTAGCCAAAGCTTTAGCTATCGGCATCGGTTCAATCGGGCCTGGTTTAGGTATCGGTTTTATCGGCGCTAAAGCCATGGAAGCTATTGGCCGAAACCCTGAAGCAGCTGGAAAAATCTTAGTTCCTATGCTCTTGGCCGCTGCTTTTGCTGAAGCTATCGCTATCTATGCTTTAGTTATTGCTTTTGGTATTAAGTAATTAGATAGTAGCCTTACGAACTGTTCCGGTTTGTTGCCGGAGCAGTGGCAAGATTATTAAAATTACCAACGAATCAACAAATCTGACTACGAATGCAACGAATATTTTGAAACAAGCACAAATTATTATTTGTAGTATTTGTTGTCGAATTCGTTGATTTGTCGGGAAAAATATATGGATTCATTAATAGAAACATTTCATATTGATTATAAATTATTAATAGCGCAAGTCATTAATTTTGCCATTGTATTTTTTGTATTATATTATTTTGCCTTAAAACCTTTGATGCAAACCATGAAAGATCGAACAGCTAAAATAGAAAAAAGCCTTGATGACGCGAAAAGGGTTGAAGAAAAATTATCTAAAACTGAAGAGGACTATGAAAAAGAATTGGCTAAAGCCAAAAAGGAAGCAAATGAAATTATAAATAAAGCGGGTGTAGTAGCCGAGAAAAAGAAAAAGGAGATGTTGTCTAATGCTAAAGATGAAATTGGAAATATTATAAATAAAGAAAAAGAGAAAATGCAACAGGAAAAGGCTAAAACAATAAAAGAAATAAAAAAAGAGGTTGCTAATTTAGTGGTAGCTTCTCTTGAAAAAATATTAGGAGAAAAAAAGGATAGCAAAAAGAACCAGGAATTAATTAAAAAAATTATTAAATAACATGAAAATTACGCCAAAACAATACGCCGAAAGCCTGTATCAGGTTATTAGAGGTAAAGAAAAAAAAGATACTGAAAATGCTATTGTTAATTTTGTGAATATTTTGATTGAAAATAATAATGTCTCAAAATTAGATAAAATAATTGAGCAATTTGAAAAAATTTGGAATAAAGAAGAGAGAATTGTTGAAACTGAAATAATAAGCAGTGAAAAATTAAATAGTGGAGTGATTAAACTGTTAAAGGATTATATCGCTAAATTATCAGGCGCCAAGAACGTAATAATTAATGAAGAGAAAGATAAAAATATTTTGGGTGGAGTAGTTATAAAGTATGAAGATAGAATAATAGATGGGAGCCTGAAAACTAGGATAGAGGATCTAAAGAAAAGTATGGTAAAATAGTAATTTGTAATTTGAAACTGGTAATTTGGTATTTTTATTTATAGTTCCAAATTTCTAATTTCTAATTTCTAATTACAAAACATATATGAGTACTACAAAAGATTTTATTGTTGAACAATTAAAACAAAAAATATCTGATTTTAAGTCAGAAGTAAAAGAGAGCACTGTCGGTAAAGTTACTGAAGTGGGTGACGGTATTGCCAGAATTTCCGGCCTATCCGACGTTATGATGTCGGAGATGCTTGAGTTTAAGTCGGCAGAGGGTTCCGTATTCGGCGTTGCTTTAAACCTTGAGGAAGATAGCGTTGGAGCTATCTTTTTAGGTGAGTTTACTTCTATTAAAGAGGGTGATGAAGTACATAGTTTAAAAAGGATTTTAGAGGTTCCGGTTGGGGAAGTTATGGTAGGAAGAGTTGTAGATCCTTTGGGCGTTGCTTTAGACGGTAAGGGAAATATTGAAGCGGAAAAATTTTATCCTATAGAAAAAATTGCTCCGGGAGTTATTACTCGTGAGTCAGTTAACGAACCGGTGCAAACTGGCATTAAAGCGATTGACGCTATGATTCCTATCGGACGCGGACAGAGAGAATTAATTATCGGCGACAGGCAGATCGGTAAAACCGCCATTGCCATTGATACGATTATTAATCAGAAAGGCCAAAACATGAAATGCATTTACGTTGCAATCGGACAGAGAGAATCAAAGATAGCGAGCATTGTAGCTAAATTAGAAGAAGCGGGCGCAATGGATTATACAACTATTGTTTTAGCCGGAGCTTCTGATCTAGCTTCACTTTCTTATATCGCTCCTTACGCGGGATGCGCTATGGGTGAATATTTTTTAGATAAAGGGCTAGATGCGCTAATCATTTATGATGATTTATCTAAGCACGCTACAAGCTACCGTGAAATTTCACTTCTTTTAAGGCGCCCACCTGGGCGTGAAGCTTATCCGGGAGATGTCTTTTATTTACATTCAAGACTTTTAGAGCGCGCATGTAAATTAAACAAGGATTACGGCGGAGGTTCAATTACGGCTTTACCGATTATTGAAACACAAGCTGGAGACGTATCCGCTTATATTCCAACTAACGTTATTTCTATTACTGATGGACAGATTTATTTAGAACCGGATTTATTCTATAAAGGACAAAGGCCAGCGGTAAACGCCGGACTTTCAGTTTCACGTGTTGGTTCCGCGGCGCAGATTAAGGCTATGAAAAAAGTAGCCGGAAAAATGAGACTAGAGGCCGCTCAGTATCGCGAGTTAGAAGCATTCGCGCAGTTTGGAGCAGATTTAGACGATGAAACTAAAGCTAAACTTGAAAGAGGAAAGCGGCTTATGGAAATATTTAAGCAAGGTCAGTACGCGCCGGTACACGTTGTTAATCAAACTTTAATCTTTTTCGCGGCTACAAAGGGTCTTTTGGATGATGTTCCGGTAGAAAAAATATCTGAATTTGAGAATGGATTAAATGAATATGCTAAGAATAATGGAGATAAAATATTGAAAGAGATTGGAAAAATTGGGGAGTTGAATGAAAAGCTTGAAAAAAATATGGAGAAATTAGTTAATGATTATAAAAGTACGCTAAATTAAATTTTTAATTTTGTAATTTTTAATTTTTAAATAATATCTTAATTTTTAATATTTAAATATTTAGTTATTAAAAATTATTTATAAAATTCAAAAATTAAAAATTAAAAATTTTTTAAGATGGCATCAACAAAAGACATACAACGTAGAATAAAATCGGTTAGTAATACAAAAAAAATTACAAGAGCGATGGAAATGGTGGCGGCGGCAAAAATGCGCCGCGCGATTGAAGGCGTGCTTAAAACGAGAACTTACGCTAATTTAAGCTGGGGAACGATTTTAAATTTATCTCGCGCTGTTAAAGAAGGCGAAGAGGGAATGCATCCTCTTTTAACAAAAAAAGAAAATATAAAAAAAGTAGGAATTATTTTATTTACATCAAACCGCGGTCTTTGCGGCGGATTTAATACTGCCATAATCAATAAAGTGCATGATTCAATAAAAAAGCACCACCACAAGGGTGAAGAAGTGAAAGTTGAAGCTGAGTTTATAAATGTTGGGAAAAAAGGCTCGGCAATACACAAATATTATGGATATAATATTACGGCTGATTTTCCGAAGAAAGATATAGCTACCGAAGTAACTGAAGTTATTCCGATTGCAAAAATGGTGATTGAAGATTATTTAAATGGTAAATACGATAAAATTATGGTGGCCTATACTGATTTTATTAATGCAGGAAAGCAGGTGCCGAGAGTTAAGCAGCTTCTTCCTGTTGATATTACAACTCAAGACGAATTTTTAGGTATTGTTGGTCAGGACGAAAAGATTGGAGTTGATAAAGATTTATTAGACAAAAAACAGGATAAATATTTAAAAGATGAAAAGTTTACATACGAATATACGTTTGAACCAAGTCCAGCAGAGGTTTTGGACGAAATGATTCCAAGGCTTATTGAAGTTCAACTTTATCAAGCTTTGTTAGAGTCAAACGCGTCAGAACATTCAGCCCGTATGGCATCCATGCATCAGGCAACAGAAGCGGCCGGGGACATGGTAGATGAGTTAACGTTGTTTTATAATAAGGCGAGGCAGGCGAGTATTACGGCGGAGATTGCGGAGATTAGCGCGGGGGCTAATGCTTTGGCGGAGTAAGTAAAAGAACACAAGAGATCCAATCTCCAAATTCCGAGGCTTCGGAATTTGGAGATTGGATCTCCGTGGATAGATAACAAGCGGACGGGATGCGATGTAGCAGTCCGTACGCGGATGAACGGGATACGGAGGAATGACTAATATCGCGTACGCACCGCTTTCGCTTCGCTCCAGCGTTGCGTCCGCTATTGCGAAATTTCGCGTCTTTCCGGCGGTTGGTTAACGGCATTAAAGATGCCCCACCCGAAAGGCGAAGAATAAAAAAAGACCACAACCTTAAGTTGGTTGTGGCTAGAAAAGTTTTTAGCATTTTATTCGTGACTTTTTAATATAAGTTTCCCATAGCATACCAGCAAGCATTACACTAATAATGTTACCCATTAATAATTTCCAGGATATTTGTATATCGCTAAATGTTTTATAATCATTGGATATATAGAAATCCCAATGCATTACTGTTATTATGGCAGCTATAATAGTCACAATAATTGCTAAAATAAGATGAATTTTTTTATTCATTAATTTCCCCCCCAGTTATAATTTTATATTATTTCAAAATTAATTTATCACATAATAAATAAAATATCAATATATGTCAAAAACAATAGAAAAACCCTCCTACGCCAATGCTTCGGCGGGCAAAATCAAACAAATAGTCGGCGTAGTAGTAGACGTCCAATTTAAAAGTGAACTTCCAAAGATTTATGATGCTTTGGAAGTGGACAAGGGGGATAATGAAAAGTTGGTTTTAGAAACTCAGCAGCATATTGGTTCAAATATAGTCAGAACTGTTGCCATGGGCACAACCGACGGACTTAAGCGCGGTCAAAAAGTAGTTAATACCGGAGCCGGAATTAGCGTGCCGGTCGGTGAAAAAACTTTAGGACGTATTTTTGACGTTTTGGGAAATCCGATTGACGGTAAAGAAGCGCCGAAAACGGAGAAGAAGTATCCTATTCACAGAGAAGCGCCGAAATTTAAAGATCAATCAACTAAAACAGAAATTTTAGAAACAGGCATTAAGGTTATTGATTTAATTAGTCCGATTTCAAAGGGTGGCAAGGTTGGAATGTTCGGCGGTGCCGGAGTCGGAAAGACAGTTATTATTCAGGAATTTATTAATAATATTGCTACAGCCCATGGCGGTTATTCCGTGTTCGCGGGTGTTGGTGAAAGAACCCGTGAAGGAAACGATTTGTATCACGAAATGAAAGACTCCGGCGTTATTGATAAAGTATCAATGGTGTTCGGACAAATGAACGAACCGCCGGGATCTAGGGCGCGCGTTGCTTTGTCCGGTCTTTCAATCGCGGAATATTTTAGAGATGAACAAAATCAGGATGTATTATTTTTTATTGATAATATTTTTAGATTTACCCAAGCCGGCTCGGAAGTGTCAGCTCTTTTAGGAAGAATGCCTTCGGCAGTAGGTTATCAGCCAACGCTTGCTACGGAAATGGGAGAATTACAAGAACGCATTACATCAACTAATAAAGGTTCAATTACCTCAATTCAGGCTGTGTACGTTCCGGCCGATGATTTAACTGATCCCGCTCCCGCTACGACCTTTTCTCACTTAGATTCAACAGTTGTGTTATCAAGAGGTTTATCTGAATTAGGTATTTATCCGGCCGTTGATCCGTTAGATTCATCTTCAATTATTTTAGATCCGAAAATTGTCGGCGAAGAGCATTATAATGTAGCTCGCGGAGTTCAGCAGGTTTTACAAAGATATAAAGATTTACAGGACATTATCGCGATTCTTGGTATGGAAGAATTGTCTGACGAAGATAAGATGGCTGTGACTAGAGCCAGAAAGATTCAAAAGTTTTTATCACAACCATTCTTTGTTGCCGAACAGTTTACCGGTTCTAAGGGTAAATATGTTAAATTAAAAGATACTATTAGAGGATTTAAAGAAATTTTAGATGGAAAACATGATGATAAAAGTGAGAATGATTTTTATATGAAGGGCGGAATTGATGAAGTGGGGAAGTAAAATAATTTTTGAATTTTGTAATTTTTAAACATTAAAAATTAAAACATTATTTAAAAATTTATGCATTAAAAATTATTTATAAAATTAAAAATTAAAAATTTACATGAGTGAAAAAAATATAATAAAATTTGAAATAGTTACACCGGAAAGAATCGTTTTAAAAGAGCAGATTCTTCAAGTAACCGTTCCGACAAGGAACGGCGAAATTACTGTTTTGCCAAATCATATTCCGTTAGTTGCCAGTTTGCAACCGGGAGTAATTGAAATAAAGAAAGAAGACGGCACACCGGTAGTAATTTCGGTTTCCGGCGGTTTTATTGAAGTTTTAAAAGATAAAATTGTATTATTGGCTGATACTGCCGAGCGTGCGGAAGAAATTGAGGTAGATAGGGCTGAAGAGGCTAGAAAACGCGCTGAAGAGGCGAAGAAGGAAGTTGTTAATAAAGACGCTATTCGTTTTGCCGATCTAAGCGCGAGAATGGAAAAGGAATTAGCCCGTACAAAAGCGGTAAAGAGATGGAAAAAATTAAAAAATGTTCAATAATAAAGGAGGAGAAAAATTTATGCAAAATGTAGAACAGCAAACAACAAGTGAGTTGACTGAAACAGCTAAAGCAAACATGTCGTTGTGGCTAGAAACTTTAGGCACAAAAGATCCAAAAAAAGTAGCAGCGATATACACAGAAGATGCAACTTTTTTACCAACAGTTTCCGGTGATTTTAAGCGCGGTAAAAAAGGAGCTGAAGAATATTTCGAGCATTTTCTTGCAAAAAATCCCGAAGGAGAAGTGACTGAAGAAGTTATTGCATCAATGGGTGAAGATGCGTATCTGCACTGCGGAATGTATACTTTTAAACTAGACGACGGAGACGGAGGAAGAACGACAGTTCAAGCTCGGTTTAGTTATGTCTGGAAGAAAAATGGTGATAATGAATGGAAAATAAATCATCACCATTCTTCTGTGAGACCAGAGTAATTATAAGGATTTATTGTATAATAAATAAAACAATAAGAGCGCATCCAAGTGGTGCGCCTTTTTTTATTGACAAAAACAGTAATTAGTGTAATATGTTAGGAGTTGTTCTTTATATTAAAAAAATAATATTGATAAAAATATGGAGGTTTTATGGATAGAACAGTTTTAGGTGAAATCAAAAAACATCTTAAAAAAATTAAAGGCCTTAAGGAATTTGGCATTCCAACAAATAAATTAAAGTATTTAATTAAAAAAGATTCTGGCGATAACTTTTTTATTGTTTTTAATTTGTATTTATGGAGTCTGCTAAACGCGTTTGTTAAAAGTAAAGATTTTAAACCCGATAGGCTAATCAGAAAAAATATAATTAAATCAATAAGTTTCAAGCCTAGAGGCAGGCTCTTGATAGTAGATAGCGTTTACGGTCCAGCTGCTATTAATTTAATCGTGGATCAGTTATTAAAAAAGCTGGCGGAACAAAAGAGATGGAAAATAATAAAAACAAATAAAAAAATAGAAAGGATTGCCACGGGTTTGTTTTCGGATGTTAATTATAGGAAGATTCAGGTTTATTACAATGAAGGAATTTATTTTTTATCAATAAAGTTTAACAAACTAATATTAAAAAATGAATTCTTGAGCGTGAAAAAAAGAGAATCTTTTTATAATAATCTCTACGATTTAATACAGCCTTTTCAGCGTAATAATTTTCAATTAAAAAACACTGACACAATAGATAAAATCGGGGGAAAAACAGAAAAAAAGTTTACTGCAAAATTTACCATAACAAGACTTAATATGGAATTTTCTATTTTAAAGAAAGAAGTAGAACAAGTGGAGAGTAAAAAATTAGAGGAAAAATTAGGAAAAGAAATACAAAAGAAAGCCATGCCTCTCCTTTTAATTTTCTTCCCACAATTAAAGGATGCCCAATAAGCATCCTTATTTTTTTACAAAAAAAAGGCTCTGTAGATTTGAGCATGAGGATTAATATATTATTATATTAATTCAAATCTGCTTTTGCAGAGCCTTTACTCTCACGTCATATCCCTTTGCTAGAGAATTTTGTAGGTTTTATTTCGGAGATAGGAGCCTTTAAGTCGGTAAGTATGTTTTTTACATCTGATGTTGCATTTTCATCTGCAAGTTCAGATATCGGACTTTCTTCCCTTGCTTCTCTTATGTCTTTTTCAGATAATGACATTATGCTCCCTCCTTAATAAAGGGTTTATATATTACATGAAAGTTTATATTAAATTGTACAAGGGTTCAAATTTATTATTACCATTATACACTATTTTAACAAAAAAGTCAACTTATAATGGTTAATTTTTGGCTAATATTTAAGAAAAATAATTAATTTATTTAACTTTATTTAATAATCAAAATGTTAAATTTTAAAGCGGGCTGTGGATAAGTTTTTTGCAAAATTTAAGCTTGACAGATTGGTTTTTAAAGACTAAAATACAATATGTTAGCACTCAAATATTTTAAGTGCTAATTTTAATTAATTAATTTTTATAAATATTATGAATTTAAAACCTTTACATGATCACGTTATTGTAAAACCAATAACTGAAGATGAAGTTACAAAGTCCGGTATTGTTTTACCGGATACAGTAGATAAAGAGAAGCCAG
>CAJVWV010000011.1 GCA_913009695.1 uncultured bacterium | reverse complement strand
GGGGGGGGTTAAAAAATCGCGCCGAAGGCGCGAAAAAAGAAATCGTCAGCGTTAGCGTTTCCGCAATTCCGCCAAAAGCGGAATTAAGCCAAAACAGAAATTTTTTCAAATCCTATTAAAAGAAAAAAATGGGGCAGAAAAAAATTAAAAAAATGTATTGAAAAAATTTCTGTTTTGGTTCGCCGTAGCGAAGCGGAGGCGAGTGGAAACGCACCAATTGAATTACCACGCTCTCCGAGCGTAAGAGGAAGTTCAGAGTTACCACGCGCTCCGCGCGTGATTAGTCGGGGTTCTGTTCAAAAAAGGTTAGAATTTCAACCAAAAGGTACCGCCAATTTACAATTTCAGATTTTTTAAAGATTATTTCCCCGCCACGCCCCGCGAACGCCCCGAACAACGGGGCAAGTTGTGCTGTCAAAAATCCTCTTGAGGATTTTCCTCAAAAAAAGTTAGAATTTCAACCAAAATGTACCGCCAATTTTGAAAATTTGAAATTTCGTGGGAATTATAAATATATGATATTATTATCGTATTTACTAAAACTAAAAAATATTTTTAAAAAGGTTTCGGACACTAAGCTTGAATTTTCAGCTAAAAATTTAAGCAAGCTTGCTGACCTTAAAAAACCTTTGGTTATTTTTAATGTTGAAACAACCGGCTGGTCTTTAACCGCGGATAAAATTATTGAAATTGCTTATGTTAAAATCTGGAAAGACGGAAGAGTAAAAAAAGATAATATTTTATTGAATCCGGAAATTAAAATATCAAAGGAGTCGGAAGAAATTCATGGCGTGAAAAACATGGATTTAAAAAATAACCCTACCTTTAAAAAGAAATCACAGGAACTATGGGATATATTTTATAATTGCGGTTATGGAGGTTTTAATATTTTGGATTTTGATTTGCCGATATTAAAAAGGGAATTTTTGCGCGCCGGCATGGATTTTAATTACGCGACCGCGAACATTCTTGATTCAAAAACTATTTACGCCCATATGGAGCCAAGAACCTTGTCCGGCGCGTATAAGTATTATTGTAGAAAAGAACATGTGCTTCATGCCAGTAAAGTTACGACAAACATAGGAGCGGTAACAGAAGTATTAAAAGAACAATATAAAAAATACGGGATGTTAAAAGATTGGGATTTTGTTTTTAGGATTCATAATGCTCAGGGCAACAAGCATGAAGATGTAAGCAGAAAATTTTATTGGCGCAATGGCAAAGCGCATTTTAATTTTTCTAAATATAAAGATATGCCTCTGTCTAAAGTCGCGCGGATTGATTCGGAATTTTTGCGTTGGATTATTGGAGCCGATTTTTCGGAGGAAACAAAAAATATCATTGGCGTTGCTTTAAGGAAAGCGCCAAAGAAAAGATATAGCAATAAATAATTTTAATTGTTCGCAACAGCGCAAATCAGTCTTGACCTGAAAGACAAAAAATGTTAATATAATTCTGTTAATTAAATTAATTTAAAAGAATCATATATCAAGAAAAATAAAAAAAATATCAGTTGAAATATTGATATTTTTAGCAAAATTATTAATTTTTTTAAAGAGGTTGACGGCCGCTTTTTTTGTTAATTTTATATTTAAGCCGGGGCGTTTTTTACTTCGTTTTCTCTTTTATAAAATAATAGTTAAGCTTTATAAATTTTATCTTTATATTATTAAAAGATTAAATTTAATTCCAAGCAGAAGCGGTAATTTTTTCGCGGTATTAAGCCAAAAATCAGTTCATGTAGTTGTAATAATATTAACGATTTTATTGGTTTTTACTAATTTTACTTCAAAAACCAAAGCGGAGGTTTTAGCCGAGAAAGCGCCTAGGACAATATTGGCGGATTTATTAAAAGACGAATTTAGCAGCATAGAAGATGAACAGTTAATTGAGGAATTTTTTGATGAAGAAGCGATAATTTCGTCCACTCAACAAAGTTATTTAGATAATTTAGTAAGCGTAAAAGCAGAGCCTAGTGTATTAATAAAATCCTTTGATAAAGAAACAGATAAAGAGATTGGAGCCATAACTCAGGGCGGAGGAGCCTTAGTTAAGCCGGATATAGCTTCAACTAAAAAAATAAAACGGCCGAGAACGGACAGTGTTGAGTATGTTGTTAAGACCGGCGATTCCATAAGTACAATCGCCGAAAATTTTGGCATTAGCGTTAATACGATTTTATGGGAGAATAATTTAAGTTCTTATAGCATAATTAGGCCGGGCAACAAATTAACTATTTTGCCGGTCAGCGGAGTTACCCATAAGGTTCTTAAAGGAGAAAATTTATCAAAGATAGCGAGAAAATATAATATTGAAGAAAGTAAAATTATTGAAAAAAATAAACTAACCGATTCAAGCAAATTGGCAGTAGGGCAAAAACTTATTATTCCGGGCGGAAAAAAGACAAGATACGCCGCCAGTAGAAATACAAGATATTCGGGAATTAGCGCGATAAGGGATTTAGTTAAGTCTCCGGGAACAACGCCGATTTCCGGCAATACGATGAATTGGCCGACCCAAGGCCATCGCATAACCCAATATTATTCTTGGAGGCATCATGCCGTTGATATTGCCAATAAGATTGGCACCCCTATTTACGCGGCTGACGCGGGAACTATTGAAAAGGCCGGCTGGGGCAAAGGATATGGATATAATATTGTAATAAATCACGGCGGCGGCAAAAAAACTCGTTACGCGCATCTATCCAAATTTTACGTAGAAAGAGGGCAAAAGGTAGGCAAGGGCGAGACAATAGCCGCCATGGGATCAACCGGCTGGTCAACCGGTCCACATGTACATTTTGAAGTAATTATTGGCGGTAAAAAATATAACCCATTAAATTATATTAAATAAACATTACGCTAATATTGCGAATAAAATTAATAACAGTATTCGCATTCGCTATATTAGCATTTATTAGTGAATTAGCGTTATAGCTATATTATATGAGTATTATTTACGGCATTATTATTATATTTATCGGCGCTATGCTTGTGATTAAGTCGGAGTGGATGCTAAACAATTTCGGCAGAGTTAATTTTTTTGAAAAGTATTTAGGCGCGGAAGGCGGTTCAAGGCTTGGGTATAAACTGCTTGGATTGCTTGTTTTTTTTATCGGCCTTCTAATAATGACGAATATGATAGGCGGATTTTTGCAATGGATGCTATCACCCTTGACAAAGTATAATCAATAGAATATAGTTATTCTTGATGTTTAGAATTTAAAATTTAATTTATAGAAGAAAAATTTTTAATGTTTTGGGCCAGTAGCTCATCTGGTAGAGCACCTGCTTTGCACGCAGGGGGTGGCGGGTTCGAGTCCTGTCTGGTCCACAAAATAAAAACAGGCTTTTGCCTGTTCTTTTATTTGATTAATAGGGTTATATATGATGTAATATTAATATGTCCCTGTTAGAAATTTTTACTAAATAAGTAAAACAATACCAGGGAAATTTTTTATATTATTATTTAATATATATTAGTATGGCGAGTTCTAACATGGCAAGCAAAAACAAAAAACAACGATTAATAGTGATAGATGGTAATGCTTTAATACATAGAAGCTTTCATGCTTTACCGCCAACCATGACAACTAAGAGCGGAGAAATGGTTAATGCTGTCTATGGATTTACAAGTGTTTTGATTAAAGCGATAAGAGAATTTAGTCCTGAATACGTTGCTTTAACTTTTGATAAAAAGGGACCGACATTCAGGCATGAAGAATATAAAGAATATAAAGCTAATAGGGTAAAGGCGGCTGATGAATTGTATGACCAGATTCCAATCGCGAAAAAAGTAGTAAAAGCTTTTAATATTCCAATTTACGAAAAGTCGGGATTTGAGGCAGACGATTTAATAGGCACAATTGTAAATACTGTAGATGGCGGTATTGAAAAAATAATTGTAACCGGCGACATGGATATGCTTCAGTTAATAGACGATGATATAAAGGTTTATAAAATGGGCAGGGGAATTCAAGACGCAAGTTTGTTTGATGAAAAATTAACGAAGCAGAAATATGATTTATTGCCAAATCAGATTATTGATTATAAGGCTTTACGAGGAGATCCGTCTGATAATATTCCCGGAGTTCGCGGAATTGGCGAAATAACCGCGACTAAACTTTTGAACGAATTTAAAACACTGGATGGAGTATATGAATATATAGAAAGCAAGAAAACAAGAAAGCAAGAAAGCAAAATTAAGCTGCGGATTATTGAATTGTTAAAATTGTACAAGAAAGACGCGTATTTGAGTAAAAAATTGGCGACCATAAAGTGCGATGTTAAGTTTGATTTTAAACTGGATGATACTAAATTTGGTGATTTTAAAAAGGATGAGGTTGTTAAATTGTTTAGTGACTTAGAGTTTAAGTCTCTGTTGGCGAGGGCGTGGGAGTTGTCAAAAAAACAAGAAAACAATAAAACAGAAGAACAAAAAGAAGAAGCTAATAAGTTTGAGCGCAATAAAAAGTTGTTTAAATATATTCTTGTTGACGATGAAAAAAAATTTAAAACATTTTTAAATAAACTAAAAAAGCAAAAAAAGTTTACATTTGATACCGAAACTTCATCGTTTGATACGTTGACCGCCCAACTTCTTGGAATTAGTTTTTCGTGGCAAGAGGGGGAAGCGTACTATGTCGCTATGCGACAGGAAACAGGAAACAGGAAACAGGAAACAGGGAAAAAACAGAGTAGTTTGTTTGGTGGTTTAGAAGAGAAGGAAACTATAGCGACAAGTAAGTGGTTAAAAGAATTAAAACCAATATTTGAAGATGAAAAAGTAAAAAAATTTGGACATAATATAAAATTTGATATTAAGGTTATGAATGCTAGTGGCATTCAGGTTAACGGCGTGACATTTGATACAATGGTTGCTTCTTATTTATTAAATCCGGGAACGCGCCAGCATGGTTTAGATTCGGTTACTTTTACTGAGATAGGATATGAAAAAATATCTAAAGAAGATTTATTAGGTTCCGCCTACGCTAAAGCTACGGCGGATAAAAAAGGCACAGAAAAAATATTAAAAAGCCAAATTGGATTTGCAGACGTGGAAACCGAAAAATTAAGCCTTTATTCCTGCGAAGACGCTGACTTTACCAATCGTTTAGTTAAAAAATTGGATAAGCGATTAAAAGAGCAAAGCCAAGATAAATTATTTAAAGAACTTGAGATGCCTTTAATTCCTGTTTTAGTTGAGATGGAAAATCATGGTATAAAAATAAGTGTTAAAGTTTTAGATAAATTAAAAAAAGAAGTTGACAGTAAAATCAAAAAACTGGAAACGAAAATAAAAAAAATGGCCGGTATGGATTTTAATATTAATTCAACCCAGCAGTTGCGTGTTGTGTTGTTTGAAAAATTGGAAATTCCTACGCACTTAGTAAAGAAGACTAAGACAGGACTTTCTACTGCCGCCGATGAACTTGAAAAAATAAAAGATATGCATCCTATTGTTAGATTAATTCAGGAATATCGTGAATTAGCAAAACTGGCCAGTACCTATATTAACGCTCTGCCGGAGTTAGTTAATAAAAAAACAGGGCGCCTGCACACCAGTTTTAATCAAACGGTAACCGCGACGGGAAGGCTATCTTCATCTGAGCCTAATTTGCAAAATATTCCGATACGAACTCCGCTGGGGCGTGAAATTAGAAAAGCGTTTGTGGCGGACAAAGGCTATAAATTAATTAGCCTTGATTATTCGCAGATTGAATTAAGATTGGCGGCGCATATGTCAGGAGATCCCAAGATGATTAAGGCCTTTAAAGAAGGGGAGGACATCCATACTTCAACCGCGGCTGAAATTAACAGGGTATTTTTAAAAGACGTTACAAGCCAGATGCGGCGAGAAGCAAAGGCGGTTAACTTTGGCATTCTTTATGGACAGGGTCCGCATGGGCTTTCCCGAGGGGCCGATATTCCTTATATGCGAGCAAAGGAATTTATAGATAATTACTTTGAAGTTTATAAAAAAGTAAAAAAATATATTGATAACTCAATTAAAGAAGCTAAAGAAGCAGGCTACGCTGAAACCCTATTTGGCCGACGCAGATATTTGCCGGAAATTAATTCGTCCATGGCAATGGTTAGAAAATCAGCTGAACGCATGGCGATTAACGCGCCGCTTCAAGGAACGGCCGCGGACATGATAAAGGAGGCCATGATTCATGTACAAAAATTAATTAATAAAGAGTATAAGAATGACGGAGTGAAGATGCTTTTGCAAGTGCACGATGAATTATTGTTTGAAGTAAAAAACAATAAAGTAGATGAAGCGTCCGAAAGAATTAAAAAAATAATGGAAGGTGTGTTAAAATTAAAAGTGCCGGTTGTGGTTGATGTTAAAGTTGGAGATAATTGGGGAGAAATGGATATAAAACAAGATTTTACTTTGCGTGGCTCGCAAGAATTAAGAAAGTCAATTTCCGATGCGGAAAAAAGTAATAAGAAGTTTAAATCTGGTAAAGCGCTTATTAAGGATGTGTTGCCATAAGCAAGAACAAAAAAAGTTTGCTTATTTATTATTAAGAGTTGGTTCGCATTCCGACTTGTTTTAAAGATATTTATTAATTGAAAAGTATATGCGCAAGACATGCAAACAATTACATAAAATACTAAAAAAAGGGAAGGTTTTTGACTTTGAAGCTGGAAAAGATTTTAGGGCTTATTTAAATAGTTTTTCTAATTTTCCCGATAATGGTATTTATTATATGTTTGAAGAAGGGGAAGCTGGGCACAAAGATAAGCGTATTGTAAGAATAGGTATTAATCGACAAGGGACTTTGGCTCATAGGCTGAATACGCATATAAACGGAACTGTAAGGAATAGTATTTTTAGAAAACATTTGTTTAGGATCTTAGGTATAGAGAAAAAGGTTTTTCAGCATATTCAAAAAGAAATAAGTTTTTGTGTTATTAATGATCCTGATAATAGAAGAAAAGAAATTGAGAAAAAAAGTATCGGGGAAGTTTCTAATTGTAGAGCTTGCATGCCCTCAAGAAACTGGCTTGGGCTAAAAAGTGAAACTAAAAGAATTAAAGAGTCTGGCCTATGGAATGTCCATCATGTATTTGGAGAAGACAGACTAAATAATAATGATCTAAAATATATTGAAGATAATTTAGTGGTCGCAAAGACTGTCAAAAAGGGCGGAGGTAATAGTTTGTTTCAATAAAGATAAGCCTATTAAATATATGAATTGGTTAAAGAAAAATAGATTAAAGATATTAATAGTAGTATTAATTTTGGTTGTTTTGTTTTTTATTAAAGTCTGTCGTGATAATATTATAGATGTTGCTACTATAAATAAATCAACCATTGCAGGAACTAATTCAGCTTTAATATTAGAAATTCCCGATAGTTTGGATGAAGAATCATCTATATCTATGTTATTGCATAAACCTGGACCGACTGCTAAATTCAAATTACGCGTTAACGATAATCTTTATCAATACTATCCTTTAGCAGTGGGTAATAAATGGGTTTATGAAAGCTTAACTTATGAATATGATAATTTTCTGGGTGAAGCTATTTTAGTTAAAGAAATATCTGAATTAACGGTCAAGGTTGATAAAATTTATGAAGAAGAGGGGGTGGAGTATGTGGAGCTGAATAGAGTGTCAAGGATTGTAGACTTAAAAGAGGTTGATGAGGAGTCAGGAAAAGTTATACGAAATTTACCGTTACCAAAAAACGAGGAGCTTATTTTTAATACAACCGCAGTTTTAGAAATATCTGATGTCTCGGCAAAATATTTATCTCCTGCGTATCCAGGTTATATTGATAGTTTTCCCTTGAAAGAGGGAATTATAATTGATCTTAATAAATTGGGGAATGAACATTGGGAGTCTGAATATGGTTCTGAGGCTTTAGTGTGGAAGCGAAAGAAGGTAGATGATTATAATATTAATAAAAAACTCACAAACTGTTTTTCATCTTATATATATGATTTAAGAGGAAGTTCTGGCTCTAAAAATGAAATTGTTTTTTGTGAGGGTGTAGGGCCAGTCAAATATGTTAGTGAGCTAGTGAAACATATTAATTACAGCTATTATAATAATCTGATTGATTATCAAGTTGATAAATAATGGTAATTTTAGAATTTATGCCAAGTTTAAAGGATTTACAAAATAAAAAAATTTGTATTTTAGGTTTGGGTATTGAGAATTGTGCCTTAGTTAAGTTTTTGCTATCTAAAAAGGTAGATTGTGAAATTACAATTTGCGACAAAAGAAGCAAAAAGGAATTAGGGGAGAGATACTCTGTCATTGCGAGCGCAGCGAAGCAATCTCTGGTGTTGCAACAAACGGGATTGCCACGTCGTCGCTTCGTTCCTCCTCGCAATGACAAAATAATTGAATGGAAGCTGGGAAAAAATTATGATAAAAATTTAGAGAAATATGATATTATTTTTAGGTCGCCCGGATATCCATTGTTCTCTTCTGCACTTCGTAAAATTAAATCCCCCTCAGCCCCCTTTACTAAAGGGGGGGCTATTATTTCCAGTCCAATGAAATTATTTTTTGACCTTAGTCCCTCTAAAAATATTATTGGCGTCACAGGAACAAAAGGAAAAGGAACGACCGCAAGTTTAATCTATAATATTATAAAAAAATCTGGTAAGCGCGTATGGCTTGGTGGAAATATCGGGGTAGCGCCTTTTGAATTTATTAGTAAGATTAAAAAGAATGATTGGGTTGTTTTAGAGTTATCCAGTTTTCAACTGGAAGACATGGAAACGAGCCCTAAAATCGCGGTCATAACAAATTTCTATAAAGAGCATTTATTCGCGGCTGATCCTAATAACCCGAATTACCATCGGTCATTGAAGGAATACAAAAACGCAAAGATGAATATTGTGAAATATCAGAAGCGTGGTGATTATGCCGTGGTGAACAAAAAAATTAATTCAAAGAGTAAAGTTATTTTATTTAATAAATCTAAATTGCCGTCAAAATTAGTCGGTGAACATAATAAAGAGAATATCGCGGCGGCGGTTGAAGTAGCGAAAATAGTAGGAGTTAAAAAAAGCGCAATAGAAAAAGCAGTTAAAAATTTTAAAGGATTAGAACATAGATTAGAACCTATAAAAACAATTCAAGGCGTTAAATATTACAATGATACTTTCGCGACAACGCCGGAATCTACTATGATTGCGTTAAATTCTTTTAACGCGCCGATAATTTTAATAGCGGGCGGAGCGGAAAAGAAATCTGATTTTAAAAAATTAGCTAAAGTAATAAAAAAGAAAGCCGTGTTTGTTATATTATTAAACGGAAAAGCGACACCGAGGCTTAAAAAAGAAATAAAAAAAGCGGGGTTTTTTGGAAAAAATATAAAACTGGTGTACAATATGAAGGAAGCGGTTAGAATCGCGAAAAGAGAAGCCATTTCCGGCGACATAGTTTTACTTTCACCCGCCTGCGCAAGTTTTGGAATGTTTAAGAATTATAAAGAAAGAGGATGTATGTTTAAAAAAGAAATAAATAAATTAAAATAAAATGCCAAAAGTAAATAAATTAAAACACGATGAAAGACTAAATAGAAAAAAAGTAAGGACAATAAACCTTATTTCTTTTATTTTGGGCTTTGCCTCGGCAATTGTCGCTTATATTATTTCTTCTTATTTTAAAGAAGTAAGAGGAACGGATAATATAAGTATTTTTTATTCAATCGCTTATATTTTTGTTTTGATTATTTTATTTAATTTTCACAAAATAATAAAAAGATTTGGGAAGTCTAATACGTATTTGGTCTCAACATTTTTGATGGCTATTTCATCTTTATTAATATTTTTACTTCCGATTTCAAAAGTAGGAGTTTTTGTCATTATAATCAATATTATTTTTTATAATTTATGTTTTGTAGGCAAAGATATAATTTTAGAATCTTATTCCGTAGACAAGATGTCAGGCAGAATCAGGGGCGCCAATCTTACGCTTATGAATATTGGTTTTGTGATTGGCCCATTTATAGCAACAAGAATAATAGATAAATTTAATTTTCAAGGAGTATTTTTTTTACAGTTTATATTATCAATGATAATCTTTATTATAGCCTTTAAACACTTAAGGAGAGTTAATCATAGATTCAAGCCTGTTGTGACAATAAACGTATTATTAAAAAAAATATTGAAAAGAAAAAATATATTGAAAATTTATTATGTTTCATTTCTGCTTGAGTTTTTTTATTTTATCGCAATAGTATATATTCCGATATATTTAAGAAATCTTGGGCTAGAGTGGAGTCAGATTGGAATAATTTTTATTTTTATGCTTCTTCCCTTTATACTTTTTGAATATCCTGTTGGCATGCTGGCTGATAAAAAGACGGGAGAAAAAGAGCTCATAATTTTTGGTATATTTATTATAAGTATATCGTCATTAAGTATATTTTTTGTTGATACAACGAGTCTTGTTGTTTGGGCTGTTGTTCTTTTTATTACAAGGATTGGCGCGTCATTAATTGAGATTTTGCGTGATTCTTATTTTTATAAAAGAATTGACGGTTGCGACGTTGACGTTATTGGTTTTTTTAAAACTTCACGTCCGGTTGGTTTTTTAACGGCTTCAATAGCTTCCGCGATTCTTCTTTTATTTTTCCCATTAAAGTATATTTTTATTTTACTTTCCGTTATGTTATTTACCGGTCTTTATCCCGCCTATAAACTAGTTGATAATTTATGTGAAGAAGAGGTTGCGGTGCTTAATAAAAAGTCTGCCCGCCAATCGCCTGATGGCTTAAGGCGTCTGGCAGGAGGAAAAAAATAATATGATTATATTTTTATACGGCGATGATACATTCCGCGCCAGAAGAAAATTAGATGAATTTAAGAAGAGGTTTTTACGCGAAGTTGATAAGAGCGGGAATAGCTTGGTTGTGCTTGATGGATCTATCTCTACTATGGAAGAAATTAATGAGTCAATCAGCTCTTCGTCTCTTTTAACAAAAAAACGAATGGTCGTAATTGAAAATTTATTTTTAAATAAAAGCCAAGCGATTTTTAATCAACTTAACGATTATTTTAAAAAAAGAAAAAACGAGGATAATATTATAATATTTTTAGATAGTATAAGCGGGACTGACAAATTACCAAAATATAAAAGCGAATTATTTAAAACTTTGTCAAAAGAAAAATACGCGCAGGAATTTAAAACTTTGTCTAATACAGAGGCGACAAATTGGTCCAAAAAAGAAGTGGAAGCGCGGGGAGGAAAAATTAGCACGTCCGCGGCAATGGAGCTAACTTCACTTTTAGGAAGCGATTTATGGCAGATTAATAATGAAATAAATAAGTTAATAAATTATAAAGCCAGCCAAAAATTGCATTTAGGCGACGACGAAAAAGGTACGGAAATAAATATTGAAGACGTAAAAGGTTTAGTAAGGGGTCAGTTTGATGAAAATATTTTTGCTTTAACCGACGCTATAAGCGCGAGAAATAAAACGCAAGCCGCGAAATTATTAGAGGAACAAGTTGAAGCGGGTTTAACCGACAGCTATTTATTAACTATGATAGTAAGGCAGTTTAAAATACTTATGCAAATAAGACAGGCGCTAGATTCAGGATTAACATCGCGAAAAATAATTACTCTTTTAAAGCTTCATCCGTTTATCGTACAAAAAGGCATTGGACAGGCGCGAAATTTTAATCTTAATACTTTAAAAAGTATTTTTTCTAAACTTGTTGAAATTGATTATTTAATGAAAAGCGGGAAAGCGGATGTTAAGCCGGCACTGAGTTTATTGATTGCTAAGATATAAATAGTGGTTATACATAATTCAGCAAATAATAATTTTATATAACCAAGCTTGTGTCACGCCGTCGCCCAGCCATAAATGACTGGGCTAAGGTTTTAATTTTTTAATCCCCCTGAAGGGGAATATTGTTAAAAACGTTTTATATAGAGCCTTTTATATGGTTTTAAAGTTAAAGGGTAGCTCGGGCATTTATGCCTGGGCGGTTGAGTAGCATAAAGTTAGTAAATAAAAAAAACGAGGATTAATTCCTCGTCTTTTTTTATTTACAATTATTTTTTTGCTTTAGCTGAATCGTTTAACTTACTATGAAGCCGTGATTTTTTTCTATCTCTTGTATTTTTCTTTATAATTCCTTTTTGCGCCGCCTTATCTAAAGCTTTTAGGGTTTTATTCACCAATTCTTTGGCCTTCCCGTCTCCCGCAACAATTGCCTTTCGGCTTTTTTTAATTAAATCTTTTACGTTATCTTTAATTTTTTTGTTGTGAACTTGTCTTTTTGAGCCTTTTCTTAGTTCTTTTTTAGCTGATTTTGTGTTTGGCATAAATGTTAATTGATTAGGGCTTAGTTAATTAGTGATTAGGGCGTGAGAGTTACTTATTTGATGCTAACATTTTTTTTATTTTTTGGCAATAGCAATATTATTATAGGCGTTAAAAATATGATTAGCAGACTGACGATTTGCGGAAATCTAAGACCTAAAAGTTCTGGAGTAGTATCTATGCGGATGAATTCAAGGGAAAAACGGAGAATGGAATATAGGATTAAATAGCTTATAGCTGTTAGCTTATAGCTGTTAGGATTTTTATGGTTTTTTATTATCCAAACATTGATTAATATTAAAATTAAAAATATTAAAAAGTTTCCCATTGATTCATAGATAAAAGTAGGGTGAAAATATTGAAAATTTAAAAATTCAGCCGGCCTATTTAAAAAATTAATTGGAATTCCCCATGCTTTATCGGTAGGAAGTCCAAACAGTTCCTGATTAAAATAATTGCCCCATCGGCCTATTGCCTGCGCCAAGGCAAGGCCGGGAACAAGAATGGCGGATAGCAACCAAAAGTTTTTTCGAGCAGAGATCCAATCTCCCTTTTGGAGATTGGATCTCTTTGATATTGATTTGGCAAAAAAGAAAAGTATTATAACTCCGGCGATTATTCCGCCGTGGATTGCCAGTCCGCCCTGCCAGATTTTAAAAATATTAAGCGGATGGCTTAGGTAATATGGAAACTCCAAAAAAACATGATAAATTCTCGCGCCGATAATTCCGCCGATAATTAAATAGAAAGCCAGATTAATAATTGTGTCTTTTTTTATATTATAATAAGACGCCAATTTTAAAGTTATTAAAAGCGCCGAAATACTCCCCAGTAAAATAAAAAAACCGTACCAGTAGATATTTATGGGACCGAGGGATATTAGAATTGGGTCTGGATTGAATGTATGTAAAAAGTTAATCATGTTAAAATTTTATTTATCCCCCGACGGCTCCATGCTTTGCGTGGAGCCAAGTTGCAAGCGTTGGTTAGAAATAAAAAAGTTTTATTTATTATCCGCGACTTGCACTATGACTCCATGCACAGCATGGAGCCGTCGCAGTAGAATTTAGTATGTATATATTAACATTTTAAATTATTCATAGCAAGGAGGTAAAATCTAAAAATATGCTATAATTAAAACATGGCTGAAGATACAAAAATTTTATCGTCTACCCCGAAGAAGGCTGATGCCTCTGCGGGGCAGGCTCCACAATCTACACCTACTCCAACTCCCGTGGAACCCGTTGTAGAAATAAAAGAAAAGCCTGAACCGGTGATGGAAGAAGAAAAAGAAGAAGTTGTGGAGTCTCTTGAAGTTGCGGAAGTAGTTGAAGTTCCTTCCGCTGACGCTAACGCTGTGGCGGATAAACCTGTTGAAAAAATTAAAACTGAATCCGAGGCAACGTCTCTCCCCAAAACCTCACCCCAACCCTCTCTTAGTCAGGAGAGGGAGTCTGAGCATGCTCCAGCGTCTACCTCGAAGGAAGATAAAACTTCCTCCGACGCTAAAGCTGTGGCGGACCCCGCAAATGACGGGGCAAGCAAGCCTACGGGGCAAACTATTGTCAGCGCCCCAGAAATTAATTCAATCGCTCGACCCATTATGAGTTTTTTGGACAAACTTAAAGAACTTAGGGGTCGGGCGAATACTGTCAGGCATGAACACGTAGAAGAGAATCTTGAAAAGGTTATGGAGTATGCCAATAAGACGCAGAAAGTTACGAACGATGATGTTGAACGGCTGACGGGGGTAAAGCACAGGCAAGCGGTAAACTATTTAAACACTCTTGTAAAAGATAAAAAATTGATGAAATTCGGGTCAAAAAGCAATACTTTTTATAAACCCGTTAAGTAATTGGCTTGTGCATTTTGGAGCAAATTGCTCAAATAAAAAAGGCCGAACGTAAAGTTCGACCTTTGCCTTAAGCTTTGTTTAGCGCCTCCCATTTTTATGCATGGGGTAAAGAAGTTCTGGGGACTTGTTTTTTATGCCCCTTAAGAAGCTATTGGTTGCAATAATAACAAACCCAATCGCTATTAATGCCCCCGAAAGCTTTATAGAAGAATAAAATTCTTCCATTTGTAATTTTTCATTTCCAATGCCGATAAGAACACCAATAGCAATAGAAATATATGCCAGTACATTTAAAAAGAACGTTCTTTTTTTCATTTTCCTCCAATTAAAGGGTTTTATGTTTGTACAACTTTATATAATAAGGCAAAAGTAATAATTTGTCAACCCCGTTAAATGCGCATGGCGTATCCCCAATTAGTTACTGAAAACGGTTAAAAATAATTAAACAAAAACCGTCTCAGTGCAATAGAGACGGTTTTTTATTTTAGTTTAATTTATTTTTTATTTTTTCTCTTCCTCTTCATCATCTCCTCTTTCTTGTTAATCGCAATCGTATTTTTAATTATTGTATCTGGTGTTAAAGAAATACTATCTATTCCCAACTCAACTAAGAATTGGGCGAAGTCAGGGAAGTCGGATGGAGCTTGTCCGCAGATGCCAACTTTAGTTTTTGTGGCTTTACCGGCTTCTATTAAATATCTGATTAAAGATTTAACCGCTTCATTTTTTTCGTTGGCTGTTCCCGCAACCTGAGCCATTAATCCTGAATCGCGATCCAGCCCTAAGGTTAATTGAGTTAAGTCGTTAGAACCGATTGAGAAGCCGTCAAACTCTTTCGCGAAATCGCGCGCAAGAACAATATTAGAAGGTATTTCCGCCATGACATAAATATCTAATCCGTTTTTTCCTCGCTTAAGCCCCTGTTTCGCCATTATCTTTTTAACTTCTCGTCCCTCTTCAACGGTTCGGCAGAATGGAACCATGATTTTTAAATTAGTTAGCCCCATCTCATCTCTAACTTTTTTGAGTGCTTTGCATTCAAGTTCAAAAGCCGGCTTATATTTAGGATCGTAATATCTTGAAGCGCCCCGCCAGCCGATCATTGGATTTGCTTCAACGGGCTCATAATCGCGTCCGCCAATTAAGTTAGCGTATTCGTTAGATTTAAAATCTGATAATCTTATGATCACGTCTTTCGGATAAAAGGAGGCCGCAATCATGCCGACTCCCTCGGATAGCTTATCAATATAAAATTGCTTTTTATTATCATATCCAATTGTTAATTTATCAATCTGTCGTCTGTCGTCTGTTGTCTGTTGTCTATAATTTATTAAAGCAAGCGGATGGATTTTAATTGAATTGTTAATAATAAATTCTTCACGCGCTAATCCTACGCCTTCGTTAGGAATAAATGAAGCCGCCATAGCCATATCAGGCGCGCCAATATTCATCATTACTTTTGTTTTTGGTTTCTTTAGCTTGCCGATGTCGGTCGTTACAACTTTAAATGGAAGAATGCCTTGATAGATAAATCCGGTTTCGCCCTCCGCGCAACTTACGGTTATTTTTTGTCCGCTCTTAATTTTTTTACTAACGTTTTCGGTCCCGACAATACATGGAATTCCCAGTTCGCGCGAAACAATAGCGGCGTGACAAGTTCTCCCGCCTTTATCGGTTACGATTGCCGCAGCGATTTTCATAATTGGTTCCCAATCAGGATCAGTCATATCGGTTACTAATACTTGTCCAGGTTTAAATTTATGAATATCTTTAATGTCCATTATTTTATTAGCGACTCCGACGCCGATTTTATTTCCAACGCTTTGTCCGGTTACGAGCACTTTACTTCTTTTTTCTATTTTATATTCTTCTAAGACGTTATGATTTCTTATACTATGGATTGTTTCCGGCCGCGCTTGAATAATATATAACTCATTGTCTTTTCCGTCCAAAGCCCATTCCATATCCATCGGCCGCCCGTAATGTTTATGAATTATCATTGCCCACTCAGCGAGTTTTTTAATCTGCTTGTCGGTAATAGATTGTTTATTTTGTTCAGCGGGCTTAACTCTAACGTCTTTAACGGGTTTTTTCGGATCTTTATTATAAATCATTCTTAATCTTTTCTTTCCGATTTTTTTTGAAATAATAGCGCCAGTCGGTTTAAAGACATAGAATTCATCAGGATTAACTTTTCCCTGAACAATATTTTCGCCCAAACCATAAATTGAATTTATTAGTACAACATTTTCAAATCCGGATTCAGTATCAATTGAAAACATAACTCCGGAAGATCCCATATCGCTTCTTGCCATTTTTTGCACGCCGACTGATAAAGCGATTGAAAAATGGTCAAACTTTTTATCTACGCGATAGGAAATTGCCCTATTTGTAAATAAAGAAGATATGCATCGTCTAACCGCGTCTAATAATTCCGCTTCACCATGAATATTTAAATAAGTATCCTGCTGGCCGGCGAATGAAGCGTCCGGTAAATCTTCGGCGGTCGCGCTAGAACGAACCGCAACGTCAACGTTAGCAACGCCGTATTGTTTAGATAGTTTTTTATAAGCTTCAATAATTTCATCTTCAAAATCTTTAGGAAGAGGAGTATTTAAGATTACCTTCCTTACTGCGGCGCCGCGTTTCATTAAGTCGCGCACATTATGCGTATTAAGTCCTTTTAAAATTCTTTTTATTTCTTTTTTAACGCCCGCCTTTTTTAAGAAATAATTATAAGCTCCGGAAGTAGTGGCAAAGCCGTTGGGCACTTTAACTTTTTTACTGGCGAGCTTCCGATACATCTCTCCAAGCGACGCGTTTTTTCCGCCGACCTGCGGAACGTCTTTAATGCCAAGTTGATTGAAAAATTTTATGTATTTCATAAATTGTTTCCCAGCAAATCTACAAATTTAATAACGAATGCCGCGAATAATTTTAAATATTATTTATGGATATTCGTTGCATTTGTGGTAAAATTCGTTGATTCGCCGAGAGTATGTTATAAATTAATTTTTTTACTCCATTCATAAATAAATGGAATTTCCCACCATTCGCCGTTTAAAGCTTTAACAATACCCATAACAGATATCACAACCAAGGCAAGCATTAAGAGTTGTCCGAATAATGGAAACCAAAATACCAACCCTCCGATTACCTCAATAATAAAAAGCACTAAACCTTGCTTAGCGTGAAATTGCGCGAATTTAGAATCTTTTTTCCCAAGAAGCGGCACTAAGCATAAAATCCAAAAATAAGACAAAGCCGCGACGGTTTTATTAGCTTCAACGTCTTGGTCTTTTGGTGTTGTTGTTTTTTTGTCTGACATATTTTCACGTAACATAAAACACGTAACACATAACATGTTTTATGTTTTTTATATTATTTTATTAAATTAACTATTATTATAATACCATATTTTCTGGTATAATTAAAATAGGTTTGACAAAAAGCTTTATTTTTATAAGAATACATATTGTACACGTCCGCTTTCGCTAAAGCTACAACGTGACAATGCAGGTGTGGTGAAACTGGTATACACGCTTGGCTTAGGACCAAGTGGAGCAATCCGTGTGGGTTCGAGTCCCACCACCTGCACAAATAAAAAAATCGTTCAAGGTTTATAATTTATGCCTTGAACGATTTTTGGTCTTTTTTTATATGGCATATATTGACATTAATCATAAAAACATATATGATGTATGATGGTCTATATTAGACATCAAGTTGAACCCCGTTAGACATTTTTATGTTTAGCAGGGTTAATTATTAAACAAACCATATGTTTAACGGGGTGAGTAATGAAGTAATGTACAATAAAATATATAATAAGATAAAGAAAGCGGACAATGTTTTGCTGCTTACGCATGAAAAGCCGGACATTGACGCGGTTTCTTCGGTTTGCTCTATGATTGAATTATTAGAAAGTATGAATAAATCATATTTTGCTTTTTGCAATGACGCGCCCTCGCATCAATTTGATTTTATACCACATATAGAAAAGATTGCCTCATCCAGAGGAGATGGAGCTAAGCCTGCTTTTAATTTTGAGGATTTTGATTTAATTATTGTTTTTGATTGCGGCAGTCCGGACAGGACAAAGCTGGCTGATGAAATATCTAATAGAAGTGAAAAACAGTTTTTAATTGAAATAGATCATCATATCAAAACTGAAGATTACGCGAATCTTGAATTAAGAGATTCTGAGGCCGCTTCCACAACTATTTTAATTTATAATTTTTTTAAAGCCAATAAAATTAAAATAAATAAAAATATGGCTAATTGTATTTTAGCCGGGATTCTAACCGACTCTGGAAACTTTATTTATCAGACTACTACGGACAAAACGATTAAAATATCAAGCGAAATGCTTTCTCTTGGCGCGAATCTGCCGCGGATTATGGACAATACTTTACGCAACAAAAAACTAAATGCTTTAAAAATTTGGGGTAAGGCTATGTCGCGCGTACAAATTAATAAAAAATACAATATTGCTTTTACTGCTTTAACAATTGAAGATGTCGGCGATTTAGACGAAGAAGATTTAGAGGGTATCCCTAATTTTTTAGGTAATTTGCATGACGTTAAGGCGGTTATGGTTATAAGGGAGCAAAATAACGGTACAGTAAAAGGAAGTTTTAGATCAGTGCATCCTACGGCAAACGTAGCAATACTTGCCCAGAATTTGGGCGGAGGCGGGCATATTAAAGCGGCGGGATTTACTATTGAAGGAAAATTGAAATTAACGGATAAAGGATGGAAGGTTATATAAAATTTTAAATTTTAAAGTCTAAATTTAAAATGAAATTTAAATTATTAAATATTTTAATTAAAGTTTTATTTTATTGACAATAATCAATTTTATCTATACAATAAACTCAGATTTTACTAAATTAAAAATTATTCAATTTATTAATTGTTTGAAAATTGAAAATTGAAAATTTCCAACATTATGCCACTTATACCAACAGTTATAGAAAAATCAACACATGGCGAACGCGCTTATGATATTTATTCGCGCCTTTTAAAAGATCGCATTATATTTTTAGGCGAACCGATTTCGGATCACGTCGCTAATATTGTTATTGCCCAGTTTCTTTTTTTAGACGCGGAAAACAAAAATAAGGATATTAAGTTCTATATTAATACTCCCGGAGGTTCGGTAACCGCCGGTATGGCGATTTACGATACAATGCAATATATTAAGTCAGACGTTTCTACTATCTGCGTTGGTATGGCCGCTAGTATGGGCGCGGTACTTCTTTCCGCCGGAGCTAAGGGCAAAAGATTGTCTTTGCCTAATTCAGAAATTATGATCCATCAAGTTATGGGCGGTTTTGAAGGTCAAGCTTCTGACATTAAAATAAGGTCTGAACATATTTTAAAAATCAAAGACAAATTAAATAAAATTTTAGCTGAACATACAGGCCAGCCGATTTCTAAAATTGAAAAAGACACTGATCGTGATAGATTCATGGGCGCGGACGAAGCGAAGAAGTATGGAATTATAGATAAGATTATTACGAAACAATAATTTAAAATATAAAAGGAGGGTGCCATGACTGATAAGAAAAAACGGTCTACTTATAAAAGTAATGCTGGATTTGACGTAGATACTGAATTTGGCAAGAGAGCTAAAGCTATTGAAGATATTTTTAACTCTTTTGAGAAAGACATTAAAGAGACAAAACAAAAATTGAAAAAATCAAAAAAAGTTTTAGGCGAATTAAATGAAGAGTATACGGCTCAACTTAAAAAGCTTGAAGAAAAAATGAAAAAATTAAGAGAAGAGCTTTTTTTTCTTAATCATGATCTGTGGTTTGAGCTAATAGAACCGATGAACCTTGAAATAACGCTTTCAGAATTATAATTGAAATTAAAGGATGGAAAATGATTGTAACAGAGGATGAAACAACAGCTAATTTTATGCTTACCTTTAAGCCTGAGAACGACGCAAACAAAAAGCTGTTACGTAAAATGGTAGAAGATAATCGTTTTAATACATTCATCGAGAAAGATAATGTAGTAACAGAGTTATGCGTCTACATTCCACAATACACTGAAGGAAAAAATTAATTTCAAATTTATGCCGCAATTTTATAACGATTGTGGCGTTTTTTTTATTTTTTTTGTCATTCCGGCCGCAGAGCCGGAATCCAGTGGAGAGCCGTACGGATTGTTTACTCCTGGATTCTGAATCAAGTTCAGGATGACAAAGGAGCGGGGTTGCAAAAAATAAAGGCTTATGATAGTATAAATCTTGTAAATAATAAATAATAATTTACAGCTGAAAAAATATAGACACGAAAATTATGAAGGAAATGGACATGTCGGATATTAACTAAAATTAGCGGAAAATCCAAGACAGGATTAAACTAAATTGAGAAAAAAATGAACTTTATTTATAATCAAACTAATCATTTCTCTCACATTTCATTTAGTATTAAGAACCAACATAAAATTGGCTAATTTTTCTTTTGTCTCACAACCTTTTCAGTTTGTAAAAGCATAATAATATGGAATATATTATTGGAGTTGTATTAGCTATAGTTGGTTTTTTTGTTGGCTATTGGATTCGTAAGAAAACAACTAAATCAAGAATAAAATCTTCTGAAGCTAAAGCGGAAAAATTGATTTCAGAAGCTAAAGCAAAACAGGCTGAAATTTTATTACATGCCGAAGAAAAGGCTTTAGTTACAATTAAAGAAGCCAAACAGGAAGAAGAAAAGCGCAGACAGGATATTAATAACCTGCAAGCCAGGCTGGAAAAAAGGGAAAATGTTTTTTCGCAAAAGTTATTGGAATTGCAGGAAAAGCAACAACAACTTTACGATAAAGTCGGTAAAGTTGAAGAAGTTAAAGAAAAAATTAATAAAATTAAAGAAGAACAGCTGGAAAAACTGGGCAAGATCGCTAAAATGACAAAAGATGAAGCAAGGGAGGTGCTAATGCGGAACGTTGAAGAGCAAACCAAAGACGATTTAATGTCCCGCATTAATAAGCTGGAAAAGGAATCTGCTGAAGTTTTAGAGGAAAAGGGCCGTGATTTAATATCGCAGGCCATCCAAAGGCTGGCCTCTTCTTGCACGGCTGAACTTACTACTACTAACGTTGATATTCCCAATGACGAAATGAAGGGCCGCATTATCGGGCGCGAGGGCAGGAATATTAAGGTTATTGAACAGCTAACAGGAACTGAAATTATCGTTGATGATACGCCTAACGCCATAACTATTTCCGGTTATTCTTTAATAAGAAGGCATGTCGCCAAAAGGGCGCTAGACCGCCTTATTCTTGACGGACGTATTCATCCCACAAAAATTGAAGAAGCGATTGAAGAAGCAAGAAAAGAGCTGGCGCTTGATATTAAAAAGGCCGGTGAGGAGTCTTTGTATGAAATAGGCATTACCGGTTTTGATCCTAAATTGGTGCAGATTATTGGACGGCTTAAATATAGAACAAGCTATGGGCAGAACGCCTTGCAGCATTCAATGGAGGTAGCCCATCTTTCGGCTTTGTTAGCCGAAGAATTGGGAGCCGACGTTACGCTTGCTAAAAAAGGCGGACTTCTTCATGATATAGGAAAAGCGGTTGACCATGAAGTACAGGGAACTCATCCGGAAATCGGTCGAAATATCGCTAAGAAATTTGGTTTACCTGAGGAAATAATCGCTCCGATTGAAACTCATCATGACGATAAACCGCGAGGACTTATTTCGGTTATTGTAAAAACGGCTGACGCTATTTCGTCCGCTAGACCGGGCGCAAGGCACGACACCTATGAAAGATATATTCAACGCCTTGAAGAGCTGGAAAAAATTGCTAGCTCTTTTGAAGGAATTGAAAAATCTTACGCTATTCAAGCCGGCCGTGAGGTTAGAGTTTTTGTAACCCCTGAAGAAGTTGATGACTTAAAGGCCCATAACTTAGCCCGTGATATTGCTAAAAAAATTGAAGATGAATTAAAATACCCTGGTGAAGTTAAAGTTAACGTTATTAGGGAAATGAGAGTAACGGAATACGCGAGGTAAGTCACAAGTCAAAAGTCCATAAAGTCAAAAGTTGTAGAGTAGAATAGTCTATATTTACTTTTAATATTAATGACTTTATAGACTTTAAACTTTATAAACTTTTTACTAATTTATGTTAAACATATTATTCATTGGCGATATATCCGGAAAGGTAGGAAGAAAGGCTGTAGCTAAGATTCTTCCCGGACTTAAGAAAAAGATAAAACCCGATTTAGTTATTGCTAACGCGGAAAATATTGCTCATGGCACCGGCATAAGCGAAAATACTTTAAAGGAAATGATGGACGCGGGCGTTGATTGGTTTACCGCCGGCGACCATGCTTTTGTTAGAGAAAAATACAGAGACACATATAACGATAATAATTTTCCTATTATAAGACCGGCTAACTTTTCTAAAGACGCGCCCGGGCAAGGTCATATTGTTATTAAAGTTGGGAAAGAAAAAATTCTTTTGATTAATTTAATCGGCAGGGTTTTCATGAAAATGGATTATGATTGTCCATTTAAGAAATTTGATGAAATAATTGATGGCCTGGACAAAAAAAATTTATCTGCTATAATTGTTGATATACACGCGGAGGCTACCGCTGAAAAAGTTGCTTTAGGCCATTACGTTAACGAAAGAGCGAGCGCTGTCCTTGGAACGCACACGCATATTATGACAGCCGACCATAAGATTACAGAAGAAGGAATGGCATATATAACAGACGCGGGAATGGTTGGATTTGCGGACGGATGTATAGGAGTAGATAAAGAAAATATTATAAAAACATTTTTAACGCAGATAAAACACAAACATATTCTTCCTGAAAAAGGTAAAGCGATTTTTAACGCGGTTTTATTAACAATCAATCCAAAAACAAGAAAAGCCACAGATATTAAGCCAATAATAAAATTTGTTGCAATAAAATAAATTTTATAATATAATTTATATAAGATTAATAATTTAAATTAAAATATTATGAATAAAGCAAGTTTAATTGAGAGAATCGCCGCAGAAGCAGAGGTATCAAAAAAAGATGCCGAAAAGATGATTGATTCTTTTGTAAAAATCACAATCAATGAATTAAAGGCCGGTAATGAGGTATCTATAACTGGTTTTGGCACATTTTTGTCAAGAATTAGGCATGCCCGAGGTGGCGTAAATCCGCAAAAACCGTCAGAAAGAATTCAAATTCCAGAGGTACGTGTAGCTAAATTTAAAACCGGTAAGACACTAAAAGACGCTTTAAAGAGTTAAAATTTATTGAAGTAAAATAATAAAAAATAAAAACAATCCCGAAGCTTCGGGATTGTTTTTATTTTTGTGCGCCCTACAGGATTTGAACCTGTGACCGTTTGCTTAAGAGGCAACTGCTCTACCAACTGAGCTAAGGGCGCAAATCAATTTGCAATTAAAAATTAACAATTATCAATTAAATATTTGAAATTCGTAATTGATCATTGTTAATTGAATGGTGGCTGGGGAGAGGCTTGAACTCTCGACCTTAGCGTTATGAGTGCTACGCTCTAACCAACTGAGCTACCCAGCCTAATCAATTAACAATTTTCAATGTACAATTATAAATTATTGTAAATTGATCATTGAAAATTGTAGATTGATTTTAGTGCACCCGGTAGGACTCGAACCTACAACCTTCTGGTCCGAAGCCAGACACTCTATCCAATTGAGCTACGGGTGCAAATAAGTTTTATTACAAAAAACTCCTTTTCGGAGTTCAAAATTATACTAACACGAAATTATAAATAAATCAAGTATTATCTCTTTAAAATAGCGTAATAGTTATATTTGTCTTTATAGATTTTTTTAATTTTTAAGCCCGCTTTTTTTATTATTTTTTTTAACTCTCTTTTTCTAAAGCCGTGATAATATCTTTTAGACTTTTGATTAAAACCTTCAAATACAATATCGCCAAAATCCATTTTGTTTTTTTTAATCAGTTTTAATAAAAAGAATTTAAAAATTAACTTTCTGAATTTTTTTTGGCTCCATAAATTCCAAACAGTTAAAACAATTTTTCCTTCTTCGCTAACTTTATTTTTTAGCTGTTTCAGTGCGGCGATTTGTAAATCGTGTCCGGGGATGTGTTGCAGTACGGCTATAGAATAAACGCAGTCAAAGTTTGTTTGCGATATTTTTCCAAGTTCTAAAATATCACCGACTAAAAAATTATATCCGGTTTCTTTAAAATCATTTTGCGCTATTTTAATTAATTTTTCGCTGTTGTCCACTCCGATATAATTAATATCCTTATACTTAAAAGCTCTAAGCAGTCGGCCGTTACCACAACCAACGTCAAGAATACTGCCTCCATCCTTAATTCCTTCACTTAATTTAATTAATTCCGGCCATAAATATTTTTTTCTTGTTTCACTAAATTCCTCCGCAATTTCATCATAATTGCGTTTAACAATATTCAATAATTCTTTTTGAGTATCTTTGTTCATACTTTCTTCCCCCTTTAATAAAGGGGGTTAGGGGGACTTATTATTATATAATACTTTTACCATTTTTTAGGCAAAAAGAAAAGGACGAGCTATTGGCTCGTCCCGTAAATGATACTTTATAGATAGTCTCTGTACTTTTCTCTAAACTCTACTTGCGGACCATCTTCTGTTTTACGAACAACTTCTCCGATTAAAATAGCTTTATCGGAATTCATGACAGGACCTTTTTCGGGATCTACAATTGAGACAACCATAATTCCCTGGTTAAATGTCCTATTCATCTCTTCTTCTTTGATTTTACCTTTTTTTTGGGTAAACCCAAAAATGGGCGGTCTTAACCAGGAGCTTTTGTTAATAACAGCTTTGCACGTGGATGGTAATATGCGCGGGATGTTCTCAACCATACCTCCACCAGTTATGTGCGCATGTCCTGAAAATTTAACACCCATTTTTCTTTGCTCTTCAATGAGATTGATCCATATGGGTGTTGGTTCAAGCAAGGCGGCCGCAAGACTATCTCCTCCAAGTTCTTTATACTTTTTCTCAAGAATTTTTCTTCCCTTTATGACACCGCTCTCTATTTCATGTACTTTTCTTAAAAGAGAAAATCCGTTTGAACCAGGTCCGAACGAAGGCCAACCATATATTAATTGGCCGGGTTTTACGGGGGCATAACTTAAAAATGGGCGAGGAAAGCCAATGACGGCTACATCCAAATTAACTATCCATGGATGTTTAAACATTCCAGGAAGTTCAGCGGTCTCTCCGCCGATTATTTTACAGAACGAAAGTTTACATGCTCGAATTATGCTTTTTATTATTTCGATATGTAAGTCAGGCTTTAACTTGCCCACGCAAAGCGTGTCTAGCAAGTATGTTGGCATAGCGCCAGATACATACATATCTACAGCACTCATCGCCACTCCGTCCTGCCCCAGTCCTACAAAATTTTCTACTAATGCCGCAACTTTTGCCTTAGTGCCTGTTCCGTCAGTTGACCCTTTTACTATTTTTGCATTTCTTGGGATGTTTCCGCCGCCTGCAAAACCACCGATTTCATCTTCTCTACCTGGCCAAGCTTCCTTCACAAGCATTTTTATTGTGTCTGCAAATGAATTGCCCGCATCAATATCAACGCCTGCTTTTTTATAGTCCATTCCTTTTTTCTCCATTTTCTTTTTCCTCTCTTTCTTTAGGTTTAAATTTTATTCAAAATAAAAAGAGCGATGCATATGTATGCTTCCCCCTATGTTTTTTATATATTATCATAAAAATAAAAAAAGTCAATCTAATGCCCCCTCTCCTTGCCAAGAAGAGGGAGGGGGTGAGGTAAAAAAATCCCGCTAGTCTTTGCTGACTAGCGGGGTGTTGTATTAAGTATTTGCCTCCTTTTAGTTTTTTTCGCACCATTCACGTGCGTTTTGGAACATCTTAATCCATGGAGACACCACAAGATCTTTTTTCATATCTTCGGGTATCCAATGACACTGCCATGGGAGAAATGCTCTTTCCGGATGCGGCATCATAGCTAAATGACGACCATCTTCTGAACATATTCCGGCTACGCCCATCCGCGACCCATTTGGATTAAATGGGTATTCCTGAGTAATGTCGTTGGTGTCATCAACGTAGCGTACCGGCATGAGTTTGCCCATTCTGCCGTCGTCAAGTATTGAGTGGTCTGGCAAAAAGAATCTTCCTTCGCCATGAGCTACGGGAATTCCGAAAGTCAGGTCGCCCATACCTTTAAGCATAATTGACGGGCTATCGTCGAGAATCGTTACTGTTGACCAGCGGGATTCAAATTTTCCGGAAGTGTTCTGAATAAACCTTGGCTGTTTAGTATCGGGTATGCCCTGCCATGGAATCCAACCGAGTAATGTCATGAGCTGGCAGCCGTTGCAGACTCCGAGACTGAACGTATCTTTTCTGTCTTTGAAATCCTGCAACTCTTTACGTGCTTTTTCGTTGAACTTTATGACTCCGGCCCAGCCTTTCGCGGCGTCAAGAACGTCCGCATAGCTGAATCCGCCGACAAAAGCGATTCCGCGAAAACCTTTTAAGGTCACTCTGCCCTCAATAAGATCAGTCATGGTAACGTCCCATGTATCAAACCCTGCTTGGAAAAATGCCGAAGTCATCTCGCGATCACTGTTACTGCCTTCTTCGCGTATGATCGCCACTTTTGGTTTGTTTTTAGCTGTCAGAATACTCTTTTCAGTAAGTACAAGATTAAACGGTATGTGGTAGTGTGGCTCAGGTCTGTCGTAAATGTTTTTCTTTTCTGCTTTAGCACATTCAGGGTTTGTTTGAAGTAGTTCAAGCCGGTAGCTTGTTTCTTCCCAGATTTGGCGAAGTTTCCGCATGTCTTCGTTAAGAACATTTTTGCCGTTTAACTTTATAGAAATTGTTTTTTCTTTGGTGGTTCTTCCGATCTCCCAAGCTTCTATAAAATTGTCTTGCAAAAACTGATAAACATCTTCAAGGTGTTCATCAGCTATTTCAACAACCAGCCCAAGCTCTTCTGAAAAAAGAACTTTAAGCGGATCTCTGCATTCCGAATGAAAATCAATGTCAATTCCGCAGTTGCCGGCAAACGTCATCTCAAGCAAGGTCGTAATCAGTCCGCCGTCGCTTCTGTCGTGGCCTGATAAGATCATATTCTCGCTGATCATCGTCTGAATGGCATTGAATACGTGTTTGAGGTAATCAGGATCGTCAACATCAGGAGATTCATCGCCGATTTGGCTGTGTACCTGCGCTAGCGCTGAACCACCTAAACGATTTTTCCCTTTTGCAAGATCAATGAAAATTAATGAACTCTTACCCTGTCTCTTGATGTCCGGTGTAATTACTTTTGTGATATCTGGGCATGTTGCATAAGCCGACATAACTAATGCTCCGGGAGATTTGACTGGTTCGTCTTCGCCGTCAACCTTTGTAGCCATTGACATACTGTCTTTTCCACCGTCAATTGCTATACCCAGAATGGTTAAAATGTCGCTTAAAGCTACTGCCGCGTCGTAAAGCTTAGCACCTTCGCCGGGAAGTTTTCCCGCCCACATCCAGTTGCCTGAACATTTTATATCTTCAAAAGAAGAAATTAATGCCCAGACAAGGTTAGTAAGCATCTCACCGTTAGCCATTCGCGCCATTTTAGCGGGATCAAGAAGTGTTAAGATTGGTCGTTCGCCGATTGAGATAGCAGAACCAGTATGTTTACCATCGTCATTAGGAAAATGACTTTGAGCAACAACCGCAACGTCAGAAACCGTAAGCTGTAATGGTCCTGCACACTGCTGTTGCGCAACGAGTCCCGTAACTGAACGATCAGCTTTGTTAGTTAAGAAACGCTTTGAGCCAACTGACAATAAACGGAGCACTTTTTCAAGCGCGTCCATTACCGTTAAGTCGTCAGGCAGTTCAAGCGGTTCAAGTTTCATGGGAATCCTGTCAAGCTTGAAAGTTTTTTGCGGCATCTCAGCGAGTATCTGATTTAAATCAAGATTAACAGGAGTTGAATCATCGTTAGAGTCGTGCACGACAATGTGTCCGTCGCCTGTTATGATACCAAGATTTTCACAACCCACTTTTTCTCTTTCGCAAATAGCGACAAACTCATCAACTCTGTTAGCGTGAATAAGCAAGCCATTACGTTCTTGAAATTCAGCTCCCCAAATTTCAAGGACTGAAAGTGTGTGATCGCCAATCTGGATGTTTCTTATTTCTATTCTACCTCCAGCAGGCTCAACAAGTTCGGTTATTACGTTGCATGGTCCGCCAGCACCTTGATCATGGGCGCTTGCTATGGGGTTGTTGTCTCCCATTTCAATGCATGTTCTAAAAACACGGTTCATCTTCTGTTCCATCTCAGCATCACCGCGCTGGACTGCGTTAAAATCAAGTTTAGCTACGTTTTCTCCTTGGATCATGCTTGAAGCCGCGCCGCCACCTACGCCAATGCGATAAGCGGGACCGCCAACCTGCATGACAACCATACCTTTTTCAGGCTTTTCTTTTTTAGCGTGGTCTGAATTCATCTGACCTACACCTGCCGTAAACATAATCGGTTTTAGCCATTCGTAGCGTTCGCCATTGGGTATTCTCATGCCGAATGAGCGGGTATAGCCTTGAACAACTGGCTCACCGAATTTGTTTCCGTAATCGGACGCTCCATTGCTCGCTTGAATTTCAATGTCAAGCGGAGAAGCAAGGTTACTGGGGTACGGGAACGAATTGTCTTCCCACGGAAGTTCGTATCCGGGAATTTGAAGGTTGCCTACGCAATACGCCGCTGTTCCTGCGACAACCAATCCGCCTCTGCCCGTCGCCTGTATGTCTCTTATCCTTCCGCCTGTGCCGGTTTGAGCTCCTGGAAACGGAGCGACTCCGCTCGGGAAGTTGTGTGTTTCAGCTGTGAAAATTATGTCGTAGCGAAGACGAGCAACAACAAAGCGAGAAGGCTGGCCGGGTTTTTCGGGAAGAATTGTTTCAATTTCGTATCCTCTGATTGAGCTGGAGTTGTCACGAAAAGCAATGATACTGTTTCCGGGATTATCCCTACGGGGTTTGCTGATGATTTCCATAAGTGTGTGTGGTGTTTCTTTGCCATCAATAATCAGTTTGCCTTGAAAAAACCAATGGCGGGAATGCTCGCTGTTAGACTGTGACAGATCAAAACATTCAACATCTGTGGGATTTCGTCCGATATCTTTTGTGAACAGTCCGTAGTAATAGTTAATGTCCCAATCATCAAGTCCAAGCCCAAGTTTATCATTCAAGTCAACAAGCGCCTGCTGCCCCTTTTCAATAATTTGTATTTCGCGTACAGGTTCAGGTTTTTTGTTGGTTTCGAATGTTTGAAGCGGTTCATGATATTCGCATTCTGTCATGCGGTCATGAATCACCGTCAAAAACGCCTCTTTTTCTGTGTCCGAAAGTTTACCGGGGGTTTCAACAAGAAATCTGCGTGAACGTTCTATGCGGGTTATTTTGTTGACTCTACAATTCCGGCAAACCTCTACCGCGTTAGTTGACCAAGCAGTTGTGAAGTTTAGGCGGGGCCCTACCTCAAAAGTTTGCTGATATTTATCAGCAAACAGCTCAGGTAAAAGAAAACTGTCGCTGGAGAATTTATCCGGCTCAAACGTTTCAGAAAGTAGCCAACCAAGCCTTGTTAATTCCTCGTCGTTTAACTCCTCTGTTATCTCAACGTTAAAACAGTATTCCGTTTTAACTATCTTAATATCAGGGGAAGACCTTGGCTGTAAAATCATAATTTGCTTGATTTGATTTTCAGTAAGAGCTGGTGTCCGAAAAAAATGTATGATCTTTTTCAATTTGTTCACCTCCTCATGCTTAAAGCATTTTCAATTGCAATGTTTATGGCTGAAGGCAACATAGCGTATTCATACTGAAGTACATACTTCTGTAAGCGCTCTGCCAACATGCCTATTCTTATTTTGCCCTCCATTAAGTCTTTGATGATGTCTTTTGGAATCTTTACGCGAGTGATAAGAATAGACTCGCCTGTGTCCATGTTTTCATCTACTTCGTGAAAATGAATTTCAGTAAAAATATCATTTTTTACGCTCAACATTTCTCTTTTGATCTGGTCCTTTATGCACATAAGCACGCTTCTGTGAACTTTAGTGCCGTACATACCTCTGCCGCCGTGCCTTTTTTTGTTGGCCGGATGGGTATTAACAATGTAGACATTAAGCAGGGGATAAACTTCTATTACACAACCGGCAAGAACAAGAACATCTATTTTGTTTTCCCTAATAGCATTGTGCAATCTGCAGTTCCAATCAACCACTCTGACGCGTTTATCATCTATGGTTTTGTCCACCTCAATAACGATGCTTTTGACATTGTTTCTGCGTGCCTTGTCTATACATCCAGCGTCTTTTTTGGTGCTTATTAAAAGCATAACGCTACCATCGATTAAAAAACCATTTTTGTCAGCCTCCATAACTACGTTTCCCGTGCTTCCGCCTCCGGAAGCAACAATAGCGATATTTGTGTCTTGTCTTTTAGTCATTTTCCCTCCTAATTCATTTTTATTTTTGAGTAATTTTTTTCCATTTTTAATCTTGCTTCTTCGTATTCCAGATCAATCGGAAGTCCTGCAAAGCGTTCTTCTATGGTCTCTTTTCTGACATCCTCGTTTTTAATTATTATTCTTTTCAACGGAACATGGTTTATAAGCCATTCTTCAACTTCTTTTACTGTATTTGCGTAAGCGATCGGATCATCATCGCCTGCTATAAAAAAGAAAAATGTAAAATCATTTTCTTCTATAACGGTTATGACCATGAGCTCCCATACTGTTACTACAGGAAATATTTTTCCTTCCTGAAACTCAATTTTGACTTTACGCCTATTAATAATAGGAGATCGGAAGAGCGTCGTGTAGGGAAAGAGTGTAGATCTCGGTGGTCGCCGTATCATTAAAAAAAAAATAAAACACAAAAAAAACAAAAAAAAAAAAAAAAGACAAAGAAGGTCATGTACATGACACACATACCAACCAGGTCCACATCAGCACAA
>CAJVWV010000010.1 GCA_913009695.1 uncultured bacterium | reverse complement strand
TCCATATTTAAAATTTCATGATTATAATAACAAAAGTGTTTTAAAAGAAGTTACGCAAAAATTATCTATTTCATTAAATGGTTTTTCTAATCTTTATGTTTTATTTTTATTAAAATCAATTCATCAAATTAAAACCAATGGCAGGATAGCATATATTATACCTTCTGAATTTTTAAATTCAGATTATGGTAAATTAGTAAAAAAATATTTAATAGAAAGTGGAAATCTAAAATATGTAATTATTATTGATTTTAAAGAAAATGTTTTTGAAAATGCTACAACTACTGCGTCTATTCTTTTATTTTCAAATGATAAAAAATCAAATAAAGTCACCTTTTACAATGTTAAAAATTTAGATGATTTAGAATCAATCAAGAAAAATATAATTCAATACCCAAATGTTAAATTAAATAAGAATACTTTTGAGCTTAAAAAACTTGATTATAAAATAAAATGGAGAAATTATTATCAAAAACAAAATTCTACTAAATTTAAATATTTAGTCCCTTTTTCAAATTACGGAAAAGTGATGAGAGGTATTGCAACTGGAGATAATAATTATTTTACGTTTAAATTATCAAAGGCTAAAAAATTTAACATCGATGAAAAATATTTATTACCTTGTATATGTAAATCTACAGATATCAAAACAGGATTTTTTACGAAAAAAGAATTTGAAAGTTTAAAAAACAACGATAAGACTACATTTTTAATAAATGCAGTTGGCAATGAAAAAAATAAATATATAAAATCATATATAAATTATGGAGAAGAAAATGATGTGAATAAAAAATATTTAACATCTAAACGTAATCCTTGGTATTCAATAGAAAATAGAGAACCAGCTCCGATTTTAGTTTCTGTATTCAACAGGAATGGTTTAAAATTTATTAAAAATGAAGCTAAAATTATAAACCTCACAACTTTTCATTGTATTTATTTAAATATGTTTTCTTTACAAAAAGAAGATTTATTATTTGCTTATTTATTAACGGATATTGCAAAAGAAATTTTTAATGATAACAGAAGAGAATATGGTAATGGATTAAAAAAATTTGAACCAAATGATATTAATAAAGCTTTGATGTTAGATTTAAATAAATTATCAAAAAATGATGAAGAAAAAATTTTAAAATTGTTTTTTAAATATAGAGAAAGCATATTAGATAATAAAGAAAATGACAAATTCTTAAAAGAAATAAATCAAATATTTCTTGATAGATATTCTATATAAAATAAATAAAGAGTTTTGAAAAATGAAATTCACCCCTTTAATTCCCCTCTTTCATTTTTCAAAACAAAAAATCAAAAATAAGAAATGATAAAAGCCCAACAACAAAAGAATAATAAGGATAAATTTTTTCAAAAATACGCTAGAGGCACGTTGCACTCTCACTCCGCTATCGCTCCGTTCGGCTCGCCTAACACAGTATATGCGGTTCACTCGTTGCACTTCGCTCTCCCATATTTTGCTCCATTGCATTCCGCAAAACATCGCATATACTGAAACGTTAGGCGAAATAAATTTATTTTTGTCCTTTAATAGAAAAATAAAGAATTAGAATTGGGCTAATAAAAAAAAGGGGGGATGTTATGGAATACGAAGAAATGCTTGAATATATTTATAACGAACGTAAAAAATTAGATGATGCTGTGAATAATATCCTTCTAAATAATGGAGGATTGACAATGCGCCCGGATATGCCCGCGGCAGACCCGGAACAAATCAAGGAACAAGGATGTTTATTTTAAGTAAAGCGAGAGTTTAGCCCAAGCTCTCGCCCAATTCTAATTTTTTATTTAATAATAAGGAGTGACAAAAATAAATTGACATCGCCTAACAAAGTATATGCGGTTCCAGAAATTTACATTTATTAAAACTTTCTCTTTCGCTTCGCTACAGAGAAACAATAATAATGAGCATAAATTTCTTTCACCCAAATTTTAATTATTCTTTTCTTTATAATGATAATAATGTAGAATAATTAAAACTTCGCATGATACTTAAACGTTATATGAAATCTTTGACTTCTTTATAATTAAATAAATAATATGGGTTTTACTTTATTTACAATACCAATAGGAATAATAGCATTACTTTTAATTTTTCTATTTTCTGCAAATGTAGCAGGGTGGTTTGTTTGGGGTATTTATGGAATTATATCTGTATTCTTTTTTATAAAAAGTTTTACCGAATATAAGTCCATGCTAAAAGGAGAGCCAAAGAGCGTGACTGACATAATGGGGATGGCCTCATTTCCCTTTACTACTTCGATAATGGGTATCATTTTAATAATTTTTCTTTACTTAGATGTAAGTAAATTACATTTACTATGGATATATCCTCTTGTGGCTCTCCTTTTTGATTTTACTATTGGGAAAAGAGCAGGTGAAAAAGTAAATCCAGATCCATTTAAGAAAATATAAAAATAAAGAAGCCAAAGACATCATATAACAGCGTGTATGAGGTTCAAGAAAAAATGCGTTATAATTTTCAAAGGTTGCACTTTTTCTTTCACCCAAATTTCGCCTCTTCTATGGTAAAATAGTAAGGAAGTCGGCGAAACTTCTCATACACGCGGACGCACTAGCATTGCGTTAAACAAAATTATTAATTAATATATTATTTATTTTTAGCGGTAATTCACACTTTTAAAAATTTTTCGATTTGAATTGAACATGGGATAATTAACATAAATTTTAATTTATTTAATGTTAATTATCTATGAATTATGGTAAATATATTTTTCCGCAGATTATGGATTTCATTACTAAATATGAATTTGATAAATGCGTAAGCAAATACAACGGCAATAAAAAGGTTCGCAGATTAAGTTGTCGCGATCAGTTTCTTGCCATGATGTTCGGGCAACTGGGCAATTTAAAAAGCCTTTCCGGAATAACAATTTGTCTTAATGCCCACCAGAAACAACTATTTCATTTGGGCTTTAGAACTAAGAAGATAACATTATCTACTTTAACCCGCGCCAATGAAAACCGCGATTGGAGAATCTATAGGGACTTCGCCAACCTATTGATTGACAGAGCCAGAAAATTATATATCAATGATAGTAATTTCAAAATTGATTTGGACGGTACGCCGTACGCGCTTGATTCTACGGTAATTGAAATGTGCTTAAGCCTGTTTCCTTGGGCCAATTTTGAGAAAGGACATTCGGCGATTAAAATTCATACCCAATTGGATTTAAGGGGCAATATTCCTTCTTTTTTCCTGATAACAGAGGCTAAAACGCATGATGTTAATTTTTTAGACATTTTGAAATTTGAAGCTGGCGCTTACTATATAATGGATCGGGGTTATTACGATTTTGAAAGACTATATCAAATACATGAGCAAAAAGCGTTTTTCATCATTCGCGCCAAGAAAAGCATATCGGCGACCAGGCTGTATTCAGGGAAGACGGATAAGCCGTCTGGTATCAGATGCGATCAGATAATCAGGTTGAATCATTTTTATTCAAAAAAATATTATCCGGAAAAACTAAGGCGAATAAAATACTATGACAATGAAACCGGCAAGCGCTATGTTTATTTAACGAACAACTTTGATCTGGACGCGGTAATAATCGCCGACCTGTACAAACACCGCTGGCAAATTGAACTATTTTTTAAATGGATAAAACAGCATTTGCATATTAACACATTCTGGGGTACGTCCAGAAATGCGGTGAAGACACAAATCTGTATCGCAATATCAACTTTTCTGATAGTTGCCATCATGAAAAAAGAAATGAACATTAATCGAAATCTTTACGAAATTCTACAAATTTTATCAGTATCCCTATTTGAGAAAACCTCCGTAAATACGCTACTTTCCGAGTTTGATCTACAAACTTCTGAAGACCAGGCTCAGAAACGCTTATTTTCATTGAATTTTTAACGCAATGCTAGTGCATATCGCATTAACCGAAGTTCTGAGGCGAAGCCGAAGAATTTGGGTGAGGGCTCTGCAAGAGCCGAACCGGTTAATGCGTGTTATACGCCCTGAGGAGCGTAGCGACGAAAGTGCAACGTGGTCGGAGTGGAGCGAAGTGAAACGGAGAAGTCGCGGAGGGGCAAAAATTCAAAATATTTTTTTAACTTTATCTAAATCAAAAACCTCTTTTGCTGAGATTAGAATAGCATTTTTCACATCGTAATCTTTATTTTCTTTCACACATAAATCAAAATATTTGCCGGATGAAAATATTTCAACAGTACCCTTCAATCTGATATAACCACCAATTACACAAATATTTGGATTTTCTTTAAGGTTTTTGATTGTATTAGTCATCTGACAATCAGCAACTAATAATTTATTATCTACAAAACCAAGGGAGATTACAATATTAGCATTAGCAATACTATCTTTTGAAGAGGTTGCTAAAATTATTTCTTTGCCCTTTTTGAAATTATTTTTCCAATCCATAATAAGATAATAAATTATAGTTTATATAAAATTTTTGCCCCGTAGCGATTGAATATAACATTTGTGATAACCGAAGTTCGTTTGACCGAAGGGAAAACGAATTTGGGAAAATGCCGAGCCGAGGCATTTTCCGGTTATCACTTGTTATATGACCCGACCGAAACGAAGTGTAGGGAGAGCGCAGCGGGGCGTAAGCGTATTTTGGTGGCAATTTATCATTATTATCTAAAAACTTTTATTTTCCGTGAGCGATAGCGAACTCATTATTAGGGGGCGAAAAAATTTTGTCGCGATAGCGACTCCTTATTTTTCCATTGAAATAACTTTTATTTGGCAAAGCTCTCTAAATCCAATAATTCCATGCTCCCTGCCCATGCCCGATTTTTTATATCCTCCGAATGGATTGCAAGACAACCAGTGAAGCGCATTATTAATCTCAACTGTTCCAGAGTTTATTTTTGAGGCAATTCTTTTGGCTCGTTCAATATCTTTAGTAAAAACAATCGAACCTAATCCATATATTGAGTCATTGGCAAGAGATATGGCTTCTTCTTCAGTTTCAAAAGTGATAACTGGCAACACAGGACCAAAAGTTTCTTCACTCCAAATGCGCATATCTTTAGTTATATTCGTAAGTAGAGTTGGTAGATAGAAAGCACCATTAATTTTTTCAGGTGAGTGTCCCCCCGTAATAATCTTAGCCCCTTTATCAAGAGCATCTTTTATTTGGCTTTCTAATAAAACAAGTTGTCTTTCTGCAACTAAACTGCCAATGTCCGTTTCAAAATTTTCGGAATCGCCAACTTTTTTTGATTCTATTTCTTGCTTTAAAGCCTCAATTAATTTTTCAGACACTGATTTATGAACGATTAACCTCTTTAGGGCATCGCATGTTTGTCCGCAAAGCTTGAATCTTTTGGCATAAATTTTACTGACTATTTTTTTAATATCCACGTCTTCAAATACAAGACATGGGTTAGAACCCCCAAGCTCTAAAACAACTTTAATAAATTTTTCTCCAGCTAATTTATATAATTGTTGCCCGACTTTAGTGCTTCCAGTAAACCAGATTAAATCAATATTGTCTTGAACTAGCTTCCAACCAACATCTCCTGCTCCGTAAATTTCAGAAAATACACCCTCGGGAAGATTGTGAGAGAGCATAACCTTTTCAATTAATTTGCCAACAAGCGGACATTCTTCAGAAATTTTAAAAACCACTGTATTGCCGGCAAGAAGATTTGGGATTACCCCCCAAACAAACATTCCAAACGGATGATTCCAGGGGGTGATGACAGCGACTACACCAATAGGTTCATATACTATTTTATGGATTGATTCATCATCTTCATGCGTTATCTCATCAGAAAGTGCTGATTCAGTGTTGTCTAAAAACCATTTGATCTTTTTTAAATGACCGTTCACGATTGATTTGCTTTCAGCAATTGCTCTCCCTGTTTCTTTAGTTGCTAAATTTGCAATCTCATCTGCTTTGGTTTTAAAGTCTTCAAGAATTGGCCCTAGTAATTCAATCCTCTTTTTTGTTCCCATTTCTTTCCAAATGGTTTTTGCCTTATTGGCGCAGTTCACTTTTTCAGAAATTTCCTTGTCAGTCGAGATTTCTACTTCTCCAACTATTTCATAGTTTTTTGCAGGATTTGTTGATATTAGTTTTGTCATAGTAATAGGATTATATATCAGTATTTAAATTTTTTCGCCCCCCCATTTTGCGTAACGATAGTGGAGCAAAATTATTAAAAATAAAGGAAATAAAAATTTTTTTATTTTAAAATCAAATTGCCACCAAAATATGTCATATAACGTTAGGGATATACGAAGTTTTTCTGGAACGAAGTGGAAGAAAAATTTGGGTGAAGCCCGAGCCGAGGGCTGAACCGTATATCCCTTGTTATACGCCCCGACGACTGCAAGGAGGAGAGCGCAGCGTGGCTTGAGTTCAAAAAATATTTTTCGTTCTTATTCATCAGATAGGCTTTCTTCTTTTCTTATAAATTTGATTTTTCCGTTTTGAAAAATGAAAGAGGGGTTAGGGGTGAATTTCATTTTTCAAAGCTCTTGTAACAACAATAATGGATTTTGCAGAAAACAAGAAGGTTCAATATAGCATGCTTTGTGACATTTATTTGAACATTTTGGCAAAGGTTGATTAGCTACTGATTTTTCCAGAGCTTTTTTATAAGAACCTTCTTTTATTAGATTAACTCTAAATTTTTTCAATGGTTCACATGGCCAAAGTATATCACCATTTGGATAAACGTGAGGTATTAAATTTGGATAACAATTAAATTTTTCGAAGTTTAATATAGTTTTTAGGTATTTCTTTGTTCCAAATATAGATATATTTATTTTTTTCTTTTGTTTAATAATATCTTCAATTAATTGCTTGTATTCTTTACTGTCCTTTAAAAGTGGATCAATTTCACCATAATCAAGTTCGGCAGGTACAACTGCAAAACCAATATTATTTTTAAGACAAAATCCCATTATTTTACGAGTTTCTTTTAAAGTATCTGGCGATATAACACAATTGATTGTCATTAAAAAGTTTTTTTCTTTTTGCAATTTTGCACAAGTTATAATATTTTCCCTTACTTGGTTGACAGTTTCTTTAGGGATACCTAAAATTTTGGCGTACTTTTCAGTATTAAGCATATCAAGACTTGAAACCAAATTTGTAACGTAGTCTAAAATTTCCATTTTCTTATGGATAAGACTCATGTTGGTATTTACAAAAATTGATTTAAATTTAAGTCTTTTACATTCTTTTAAAATCTCAACAATATCACTTCTAATTAATGGCTCTCCCCCTGTAAAATAAATATCCGCACTCTCTTTTCTTATTATCTTTAAAATTTTGAATACATCTTTGGTATTTAATTTATTATCTGGTTTCTTAGTAGCTCCACTTTTAGCAAAACTACAATAACTACAATTGAAATTACAATTTAGAGTTAGATAATAAGAAAAAAAAAGTGGCTTTAGCTTTTCTTTTTTGCCCTTAAATTTTAAGAGAAAAAAATTATAAAGAAAGTTTAAAATCATTTTTTTAGATATTTTAGCCATAATATATAATAAAAATATAAATGTTTATAAATATATTCATTTTCGGAACGAAGAGGAGAAAATTCCTTTTATCCCCCTCTATTATAAATGAAAAAATCAAATTTATCCATTTTTGAAAGCCTATCATCATTTTACCTTTTAGAAAAATATTTTTTGAATTGCGTATAACGTTCACCGATGAAGCGAAGTTTATGATATTCATTATTATATTTATAATTATATCATAAATTTGGGAGAAGAGATTTTTACTCCTTACCGTGCCCCTCGGAGCTTTAGCGTAGTGGGGTTAATATTATAGAGTAAAAATCTCTGAACCGCTTATCGCGTTGTTAGGCGATGTATTTTGTTGGAAAATTGGTCGGAAGCAGTTTATAATTATTTGCCCCCGACCAATTTAATTGTTGGAAATTATTTTTGTGCTAATTTTTGCTTTTTAGCAACTCGTCTGTCTAATAGCTCTGTGCCGACTAAAAAAAGACTGACTAATCCAAAAAGAACAAGTGCTATAAAGGATGGGATGTGTCTCCAGCTTAATCTTTCAATTAGCTTTAATGCTACTATCAAACATGATATAATTCCACAAGCCAACCATATTCCTATTCCTATTGTCATTGCTTTCCTCCCTTTAATTAAATTGTTAAAATTTTCCAACAAAATATTTCGCCTAACAAGGTATATGCGAACTTGTAGTTTTTTTGTTTAATATTAAACAAAAAAACTTTAAAAATATGTAACCAGAGGGGTTAAATATATTATTGCTTAATCGGCATGATTATATATAAATAGTCGTCGCCCTTTTCCTTGTCCGCCGAAGCTTCAGCGGAGGAGGAAGCCTTTAAAATACACGGCGTATTAGAGTCTATCACTTCTATTTTTATGTTTTCGCTATCAATATTATTGAGTCCGTCTAATAAGTAGCGGTAATTAACTACGACGCCGTTATCTTCGCCTTTTACGTTCGCGTCCAACTCAACCGTGTTTTCTCCTGTTTGACCTGAAGCTGAAGAAATTACGGCCATGTTTTTCCCTTCGGGAAAATCCAGGTTGATGTCATTAATGCCCGCTTTGGAAAATAGGGCTGACGCTTTTACGGCTCTAGTGAGCTCTGCTCTATTGATAAGCGCCGTTGTTTTTGTGTTGGTAGGAATAATTTGCCTGTAGTCCGGATATTGTCCCTCAATTAAGCGGGAAACCAGTTCAATGGAATCAACCGTAAATAAAATTTGATTATCTGATAAATAAAATTTAATTTCACCTTCGTCGCTTCCGGAATCTTCCGAGCCGGACAAAATTCTAATTAATTCCTGCAGAGTTCTTGCCGGAATTATTATTTTTTTATTTTCTTCCTCTCCTAAATTGGTTTTAATATTTATTGTTTTTTCAGCTAAACGATAGCTGTCAGTAGCGGCTAAAGTAAGTTTATTTTTATTAAAACTGAATAAAACACCCGATAGTTCCATTCTTGTTTCACTGCTTGCTACCGCGAACGAGGTTTGAGATAACGCTTGTTTAAATTCACTAATTTTAGCGCTATATTCAATTTTTTTATCTACTTCCGGAATTAGCGGATATTCTTCGGCGGACTGCCCCAATATTTTTGTTTTATAGTTTTCCGCCTCAACAAACAAAGAGTTTTCTTTTTGTTCTATATTAATTTTTTTATTCGGAAGCAGAGATACATAATCTGAAATAGTTTTTGAATCAACCGTAAAAGATCCTTCTTTTTCAACCTTGCCCCTTATCACGCTTATAACCCCTATTTCCAGATTTGTGGTAATTAATTTTATGTTTCCGTTTCTCGCTTCTATCATCACGTTGTTTAAAATTGGCAGGTTAATATTTTTTCCAGCGATATGGCTTACCGCGAACAATCCTTGTTTTAGGTTTTCTTGCAAGCTAGATATTTTCATAAACTTCTTTTTTACTATTTTATTAATTAATTATATTTAAAAGGTAATAATAATATTAAGGCTGTTGATTGTGGGGAAAGGTTGAAAAATTATTTAATCTTGGTGGTGCGCATGGCTGGATAAAATGTTAATAGTGTTGTAGATAAAAAATAATAAAATGTTAACTTCTTTTTTTCTATCCACAATAAGAAAAATTATTCACAAACCGTTAAACTAAATTCATAGGTTTTTAACAGTGGTTATCAACAGGCCGTTGACTATGTCCCATTATAAAGAAGTTGTTTGATTGATTCTATTTCTTGTTTTACTCTTTCGTTGTCCTCTATCTCTTTCTTAATTTTATTACAGGCATGCATAGCGGTTGTGTGATCTCGTCCGCCAAGCTCTTGACCTATTGTCGGGAAAGAGGTGTTAGTCTCATCTCTCATTAAAAACATAGTGATTTGTCTTGGCTTTACTAGTTCTTTTCTTCTGCCCTTGCCGATAATATTTTTAATATCAACATCATAAAATTTAGACACAGCCTCCATAATAGCTTTTGGAGAGGTTGATTTTGACTGTAGGCTGGACATGACGCTATTTAAAACGGTCTTGGTGCTCTCTATGGTTGGTTTAGAGTTATTAAACTCATGAAAGGCTATAAGACGGTTTAGAGCGCCCTCAAGCTCTCTAATATTGTTTTGTACCGCGTTAGCTATAAACTGTATAATCGGCTCTTCTAAAGGATAGTTTTTTTCTTTACATTTTGTTTCAAGAATTGCCATGCGCGTTTCAACGTTTGGTTGGATAATATCCGCTACCATACCCCACTCAAAACGTGAAATTAATCGTTTTTCAAGAGCAGGAATAGATTTTGGCGGTCGGTCGGATGTAATAACTATTTGTTTGTTTGTTTGGTGCAGTTCATTAAAGGTATGAAAAAATTCTTCTTGGGTGCCGTCTTTTCCGGCCATAAATTGAATATCATCAACCATTAAAAGATCAACATTGCGGTAACGGTCTTTAAAATCTTTGGCTTTACCTCCCCGTACGGACTGAATATAATCATTAGTAAATTTTTCACAAGAAACATACATAACCTTATCAGACCGCTTAGTTACTTCGTGCCCGATAGCTTGTAGAAGGTGAGTTTTTCCTAGTCCAACGCCCCCGTAAATAAAAAGAGGATTATAAGACTTTCCCAGATTAGCGGTAACCGCCTGGCACGCCGCATGCGCCAATTCGTTTCCTTTCCCCACAACAAAGCTGTCAAAGGTGTAGCGTGAATTAAGACCAAAGCGATTCATAACAACGCCGCCAGAATCAAGCTTATCTTCCTTTTTTGTTTTTCTTAATAAGCTTTCTACTAGCCCGGGTTTTTTCGTTTCAACATTATAAAAAACCTCTTTTATTTTTTTGTCACTACTCACATTTTTGAGGGCGCTCAAAATTTCTTTGTGATATTTTTTTTCCAGCCAAGCCTTAGTAAATGTGTTTGGAACGCCGATAATTATTTTTTCATCGTCAAAGGACGAAACAAAAGTGTCTTTAAACCAGGTGGTAAAGTTGGCTTTTGATAAATTGAGTTCAACTTCGCCTAAAACGACTTGCCATAACTGTTCGTTGTTCATAATTTTATATTACTAAATGATTAATTAGCGCTAAACTCCCTAAGGGCTCTCCAGCGGGGCGGGCAAACAGGCAGGCAAAAAATAAATAATTGAGTACAGAATAATAAAATAATGTTACCAGAATTATATCAATAAAGCAACAGACGTCAAATACCCAAAAATGTTTATAAAGTGTTAATAAAAAGTGGAAATGATTTTTATATAAAAAGCCCCTTTTTTAGGTTGACCCAGCGTTTTAAATATGTTATGTTGAGATAGTAATAAATTTAATTTAGTAATTAATATTAAAGATATGCCAAAGAGAACATTCCAGCCCAAAAAGAAAAGGGCAAAAAGAAAGCATGGTTTTATGAAGCGCATAGAAACAAAAGCGGGACGAAACGTAATTAAGAGTAGGAGAAAAAAAGGAAGAACAAAATTAACAAAATAGAGCAGAGTATGTTTAAAAAAATAAACCGTTTAACCAAAGACAAAGAATTTGACAAAGCTTTTAATCCGCCGGCCGGCGGAGGAAAATCCAGCTACGACAAAACAATCGGAATAAAAATAATATCCAATGAACTTGACCATAATCGTTTTGGTATATTGGTTGGAATAAAAGTAAGTAAAAAAGCGGTTGAACGCAATAAAATTAAACGTCAAATTAGAGAAATCGTTAGACTGGAGCTTAATAAGCTGAAACATGGTTATGATTGCGTAATTATGGCCTTGTCGCCAATATTGGATAAGCAATATAAAGATATTGAAAAATCAATTAAAAATCATTTTGTAAGGCTAAAACTATATAAATAGATGTTTATTCATTATCCCAGATACTTTATAATTAAAATAATAAAATTTTACCAAAAAACATTGTCTTTTGACCATGGTTTACTTAAGATTTTCGCGCCTTTCGGGCATTGTCGATTTCGTCCCACATGTTCTGATTACGCGATACAGGCGATTGAAAAACACGGTATAATTAAAGGGGTTTTAAAGGCGTCTTGGAGAATTTTACGCTGTAATCCATGGAATAAAGGAGGATGGGACCCCATTAAATAAATAAAATATAAAATATAAAAAATAAAATATTTTAAGATTGTTGAATTTTTACATTTTTTATTTGTGTTTTTTATTTTTTATACTTTATTTTTAATTTTACAACATGTCTGATATTTTTTTAACAGTTGCTTATCAGCCGGTTTTAAACCTGCTGGTTTTTCTTTATAATATTGTGCCGGGCCACGATCTGGGTATTGCTATTATATTATTAACTATAATTATTAAGCTAATATTACTGCCTTTATCTAGGCAGTCAATTAAGTCTCAAAAATCTTTACAGGACTTACAGCCTAAAATTGATGAAATAAAGAAAAAATACGCTAATAAAAAAGAAGAAATGGGTCGGGAAATGATGGCGCTGTATAAAGAAAACAAGGTTAACCCTTTTTCTTCTTGTCTTCCTCTTTTAATCCAGCTTCCCTTTTTGTTTGCCGTGTTTAGGGTTTTTAGAAACGGGTTTGCCAACGGATCGCTTGATTTAGTTTATTCATTTATTACTAAGCCCGAAGCTATAAACACAATGTCGCTTGGCTTTATTGATTTATCCGCAAGAAATATACCAATCGCGGTTTTGGCGGGAGTTGCCCAGTATTGGCAAACTAAAATGATGATGTCTAAAAAAGCTGAAGTAAAGTCTCCGGGTGCTAAAGACGAAAATATGATGGCGATGATGAACAAGCAAATGATGTACTTTATGCCAATATTAACGGTTTTTATCGGCATGTCGTTTCCTGGCGGTTTAGCTCTTTATTGGTTGGTTACTACCGTTTTAACAGGCGTACAGCAAGTATATATATTTAAGCAAAAAGACAAAGAAGATAAAGATGACAATGTGGTTGAGGGGGAAATAGTTAAATAAACAAAATATTAAAATATATATTAAGGGGAAAATTATGCAAGTTGGGGCAGGAAGTGTTGTGCGAATAGAGAGTATTGACCACAGAAGCAAGGAAAGTTTTTGTTTTTTGGGCAAGTGGAGGGTTGAAGATATTAATAAGAACAATGGACGTTACATTTTAAAGCTTGTTGACGGCAAATGCGTAAAAATTGCTTTCTTATCAATGCTTTTCGTCTAGTGACGACAAAACAACAACAATTTAATTAAATTATTAATGGCCAGTCACAAGTGACTAGGCCTTTTTTATTTAAGAAAAAATGTGCTAAAGTTAAGCATAGAACAATGTTTTGTTTTTTATATTTAATTTTTTATTTTTACATGATTGGCGTATTTGATTCTGGCTTTGGCGGCCTAACAATTTTAAGGGGATATTTGGACAAGTTGCCTGAATACGATTATATGTATTTGGGCGATAATGCCCGCATGCCTTATGGCAATAAATCCCAAGATGTAATTTATGGCTATACCAAAGAAGCGGTTGATTTTTTATTTAAAAAAGGCTGTGAAATTATTATTGTTGCTTGTAATACTGCTTCGGCAAAAGCCTTAAGAAAAATACAAGAGGATTATTTGCCCAAAAATTATCCTGAAAAGCGCGTTTTGGGAGTAATTATTCCGGTTGTTGAAGATACGGTTAAAATTAAAAATATAAAGTGCGTAGGACTTATTAGTACGCGCGCTACGATTGAGTCAGGAACATACGAAGTTGAACTAAAAAAGCTAGCTCCAGACATAAAAATTTACAAACAAGCTTGTCCTCTGCTTGTGCCGTTAGTCGAAGAGGGCTGGGTTAAGCGTCCGGAAACTAAGAAGATATTAAAAAAATATTTACGCCCGCTCAAAGATAGAAATATTGACGCTTTAATATTAGGATGCACGCATTATCCGGTTTTAATTAAAGACATAAAACAAATTATGGGAAAAAGAGTACGCGTTTTAGATTCGCCCAAAATTGTGGCTGAAAAATTAGTTGATTATTTAAAGCGCCATTCGGAAATTGAAAAAAGATTAAAGAAAAACAAAAGCATAACATTTTATACGACTGATGATGAAAAAAGACTTAAAGAGGTTGGGGAGAAATTTTTAGGAGAAAAGATTGATAGCGTTAAAAAAATAGAATTATAAAAAACAAAGACCCAAAATCCAAAACGTAGAGACGTTGCATGCAACGTCTCTACGTTTTGGATTTTGGGTCTTTGTTTTTTGTGCTCCTGGCCGGAATCGAACCGGCACGCTTCCTGTCTAGACATGCCATTGGCGTGTCTCTACCTGATTATTTTTAATCAGATAATTTATTCGAAAAAAATATTTAAAGAACACGGTTAAATTTTTTGAAGCTCTTCCTTTTGAGCTACAGGAGCATATTTATCATAGCATATTATGTGCGTTTGTCAATGAAAAATTGGTGTAATAGTTATGTATAAGTTGTATAAACTTTGTTGATTAGTGGATAAGCGGTTAATATGGTAAATAAAAAATAAATTTTATACAATTTATTTTTATGTAATTACAAATTAAGATTTAATAGAATTTAATTTAGATTTCTTTATTGTTTGAACTGCTAAATACCCAATAAATATTCCTATTATGGCGAACCAGAAAAATCCAAGAAGACCAACAAGAAGGGCATATTTTTTCCCAGAAAATTTATAAGCATAAATCGCCATCGTAATAGCCATTAAAATTATTGGGATGAGCTGAAGAAACAAAAGGATTATTGTAATATCTTTCTCAAGGTTGACAGATGTAAGTATAACAGTAAAAATAATTTTAAAAATAAATAACGACCAAAATATTTTTTTAAAATTTTTCCAATTTTTTTCAACTCTTTTTTGTTCAGGACTTTTTTCATTCTCTATTTTTTTGTTTTTTTTCGCTCCTTGTTTTTTTGAGTATAAATTACTTATTTTTTCTTTAAACATATAGTTAAAATAAAGTGTTAAAATGATTATTGTTTTTAATTATTTTAGCTACGCTTGCGTATATCTGAAGTTTTTCTGTAACGGAGTGAAAGAAAAATTTGGGTGGAGGCTTTTGTATAAAAGCCGTAACCAGATATACGCTCAGACTGTCTAATAACTCCATTTTGAAAAATTTGGTATGCTAAAATTAGCTAAAAAAATTAACAAAGCTTTAAACCAGAAGACGTTGTGGTTACACTAGAAATTCCTATCCTTCCCCACTATTGCGCTTAATTTTTGTTTTATAACGCTAATCTGCGCGGGCGTACGAACCTCTAGGTATCCGTCCAGAATTATGGAGTAGTTTTTACTATTTAAAATATTTAATTTTTTTAAAGAAAAAATACTTTCACCTGTTTCTTGGCTTGTGAGCTTTAAAAACCCTTTTTTTGTTTTAGTGCGGATAAAGAGCTCTAAAATTCCGTCCTGCGGATTAAACTTGGCGTTGGCTGGACTATCTTTATCAGTAGTTCTCAAATTAACAACGTTAACTTCGCCCATGTCCATAATTTCAATTGAATAAGTTTTTTCCATTTCAATAGTTGTGCCGACACTAGTGATTGAGGCGTTGGTTAGAAAAAAATTATCATTAACTTGGCCTAGGTCTAATTTTTCAATTCGTCTAGCTGACAATATATCGCAAGCGCTTTCTTCTTCGGCAATGCCAAGATTATCCGCGATAAAATTGTTATCCCCTACCGGAATAATTCCAAGAGGAATAATTTTTGGATAGCGTTCTTTAGTTAACTTAACCATGGCATTAATAACTTGGCTGACTGTGTTATCGTTTCCGACCGCGGTTATTGTTTTGGCTCCGGTCTTTAATTCGTTTTCAACCGCGCTTTGCATATTTTTCATAACACCAAGCCTGGAAATTTTTCCGTTTAAACCTAGGTCAGTTAGACGAGTTTCAATTCGCGCTAAAGTGTTGTCGTATTTTTTATGACTCAAAAAAGAGTCGTATATGTAGACGTGCATGACAGTAAGTGCAAAATGCAAAATTATTTAATAAATTTATTTTATTTCTTTTGAGACTCCTTCGCCTGGGCTCATTGCGCACTTGCCGTTTAAGATTGCGCCACGGGCGATTGAAAGCGAGCTGGCTTCAATGTCGCCGGTAATTTTTGCCGTAGGTCCAACATCAAGGTAGCCTTTTATTTTTATGTTCCCTACCACTTCTCCGCTGATGGTCGCTCCCTTAGCTTCTACATTAGCGGTCACCTTGGCTTTATCGCCGATATGCAGGCTGCTTTGCGTTTTTAAGCTTCCTTCAAGTATGCCCTCAATAACAATATTGCCCTGGCCATGAAAGTTGCCCTTAACTTTAACTGATGGGCCGATTATTGTTTCAACTTCTTTTAGTCCCCCTTTTTCTTCTTGAGCATTAAACATAAACTTAATAAGATTAATAGTTATTTAGCATAACTTAATTGTAAGCAACCTTACGTTGTTTGTCAAAACGTATATTATGTTGTAATATTAATATGAAAACAAATACACCAGAGAGGTGTTTTTTCTTTTCAGACATTTTTAGGATCCCAAACATGAGACCCCGTAGTTTCCGCCTACGCCAAGGCTTCGGCGGACAGGCAATAAATAAAACAAGAACCTTCTATATGCAAGAGATAAGATTAAAAGTAGGATAAATAGAGATAAAAAGACCTCGTAGTTCAATGGATAGAACAAGAACCTCCTAAGTTCTAGATATAGGTTCGACTCCTATCGAGGTCACATTAAAATATTATTTTTAGCTAATGTTAGGTAATATATTATAGTTCCACAAAGAACATTTTATTGTTTCATATAGAACATGGCTTGCGATAGGAGGTTTTAACGTAGTATGGATCTGTAATTTTTGCCTACGCCAAGGTTTCGATGGACAGGCAGTTAGTCTGTTCAGGTGGCTAAAGGACAAAAAATGGAAATGTATTAAAAGTAGTTGGGGCCCGTAGCTCAGCTGGTTAGAGCGCTTGCATGGCATGCAAGAGGTCGCAGGTTCGACTCCCGTCGGGTCCACCCCCATTGAATATTTTATATTCTAGCAAGTACAAACTGATTCCATTAATTATTTTTAATGAGGCCCATCAAGTATATGTTCTCCATAGAACAATAAAAAAGCTAAAATTAGTATATATTCGTTCCACAAAGAACATTAATATAATTCATAATACATTGTATAAAATTTGTGGTTATTCGTTTAAAATTCGTGTAAATTCGTGTTTTGGTTAACTGAAAGAAAAATTATTTACATAATTATTTAAGATGAATAGCGCTTTATACAAAAATAATAAAGACATGCAATTTACAGATCAAAATTTTAAACAAGAAGTTGAGGAAAATAAAGGGTTGGTTTTAGTGGATTTTTTTGCAGAATGGTGTGGTCCATGCAAGGTTCAAGGACCAATTATTGAAGAATTAGCTGAAGAATATAAAGGCAAAGACGGAATAAAGATAGGAAAGCTAAATATTGATGAAAATCAGGAAACAGCGCAAAAATTTAATGTAATGAGTATTCCTACATTAATATTATTTAAAGATGGTAAACCGTTAGAAACTTTAGTTGGGATGCAAGACAAAGATTCATTAAAAGAGCTAATTAGCAAAAGCATATAGAAAAAGAAAAGTCCACTGTTTTGTGGACTTTTCTTGTATTTACTTAAAATACGATTAGGGTGGATAAGTCCACAAATTTGTAGACTAAAGTATTGATGGTTAGCTAATGTTAGCCAATTATTGAGAAGTGGATAAAGTGAGGATAACCATGAAAAATTTCTAATTTCTAATAACTAATTTCTAAATTATTTTTGTAATATTTAATTTGTTTAAAGCGTTAAAAAGTGATAAAATTGCTTTATAACTTTATAAACTTTTAACTTTTAACTAATTTTATGTATGACACTATTATAATAGGCGCCGGCCCTGCCGGCTATACGGCCGGGATTTACGCGGCTAGAAGAGAAATGAAGGCTTTAATTATTGGAAAAGAAGCCGGCGGACAGCTTGTTTGGGCCGCTGATATTGAAAATTATCCAGGATTTAAGCAAATTAGTAACATAGATCTTATAAAAAAGATGGAAGAGCATGTTAAGGGCTTAGGAGTTGAGATGAAAAGCGGAGAAATAAATAAAATTGAGAAAGGAAAAGATGGTAATTTTACTGTATACGCGAGTAAAGAAAAATTTGAAGCTAAAACCATAATCGTAGCAATAGGTTTAACCCCTCGTCGATTAGCAATCCCGGGCGAAGAAGAATTTTCCGGCAAAGGAACTTCTTACTGCGCTAATTGTGACGGGCCGTTTTTTAGAGACAAGGTTGTGGCTGTCGTCGGCGGAGGCAATTCCGCTATAGACGCGGCCGAAATTATGTCAAAAATCGCTAAGAAAGTTTATCTAGTACATCGCCAAGAAAAATTCAGAGCATTTGCGGCAGCTATAAAAGAAGTTGAATCAAGAGACAATATTGAAATAATTACAAACAGCGAGGTAAAAGAAATAATTGGTTCGCAATTTGTAGAAAAAATAAAAGTGTTAAATAATAAAACAAATAAAGAAACTGAAATGGATGTTAATGGAATATTTATTGAGGTCGGTCGTATCGCGGCAACGGATCTAGTTAAAGATTTCGCGGACAGGAACGAAAAGATGGAAATATTGGTAGATGAGAAATGCAAAACAAAAACAAACGGCCTTTTCGCCGCCGGTGACGTAACGCAGGTTCCCTTTAAGCAGATTACAATAGCAACCGGACAAGCAACAATTGCCGCATTGGCCGCTTATCAATATATTCAGGAGAGCCAGGGAAAAAACGTTAAAGTGGTTATGGACCGGAGTGTGCATAAGAAATAAAAAATCGTAAAAACAAAATCGTAGAGATGTTGCATGCAACGTCTCTACGATTTTGTTTTTACGATTTTTTATAAAAAGAAGCGATTGGTTTTTTGGCCAATCGCTTTTTGATTGAGGCGGCATAAAACGGCCACCCATTGACAGCCTCATATTTATATGATACAATAAAGTTAACAATAATGTTAACTATTAAGCATTTATATTTTATGACCGAAAATCAGCTAAATAATTATATTAAAGAACTTGGGATTTCTCGCGATCAGATTTTGCGCGAAGAAGCGGAAATGGAGTTTTTAAGCGTTTTAAGCGAAGATAAGCTGGGAGCCAAAGTTATTTTTTACGGCGGAACCGCTTTGCGTCTGGTTTACGGTTCGCCGAGGTTTTCCGAAGATATTGATTTGCTTGTTAATAAAAAAATCGTTTTTAACGAATTTAAAAAATTTATTGAAAAAGTCGTTGAAAATCGCGCGAATTGGTCTGTTTCCGACATCAAAGACAAATGGCAAACAATTTTTGCTTTACTTTTAATTAAAGACGAAAAATTAAAGCATCCGTTTTCGCTGAAAATTGAAATTCACAAGCCGGCTAAAAAAATAAAATTGGAAACAAATTTATCGCTGATAAAAAGTCCGGTGAGCATTGCCGAGCCATTGTTTCTCGCGCCAACGCTCTTGGAACTAAAAAAGCTAAAAGAAGCCGCGCTCTTGGGCAGAAAAAAAGCGCGCGATATTTTTGATTTGTGGTATATTGCCCAAAATCTTCGTGAAAATTTTATTCTTCCGGAAAAAATTCCGCATTATTCAAGGAGGGAATTTCAAAATGAACTGCAAGTTTTTCTTCCTCGGAAATATTATCCGGTGGTCGGCCAGTTATATGCAAAAATTAATTCAAAAAATAAATAAGATTCCCAAAGCGTATTTTTCGTTTTCCGACATTAGAAAAATCGCCGACATGGAAGACGCGAGTTTAAAAGTTTCCTTAAGTCGGATGGTGAAAAGAGGAGAGCTGATAAGATTGTTAAAAGGAATATACGCGGTTGACGCTTTTAAGATTGGCTGGGAGCAATTCGCCGGAGAAACCTACTCTCCAAGCTATATCTCTTTTGAGTCGGCATTGGCGCGATATAATATCTTAAGCCAGCGGCCGGCAAATATTATTTTAGCGACGACAAAAAGAAGCAAGACAATGAAGCTAAAGGAAATAACCATAATTTACCGCCATATCAAGCCACAATTATTTTGGGGGTACGCGCGGGAAGAAAATTATTTAATCGCCGAACCGGAAAAAGCTTTTTTGGATCTGGCGTATCTTTCGTTAAACGGCTACGCTAAATTTGATCCGGAAGAAATGAATTTTGATTTTTTGGATAATAAAAAAATTAAAAATTATCTTAAAAAATTTGATTCAAAGCGTTTAAGCGCGCTTATGAAAAAAATTGAGCCTTGATTGTTGGATAAAAAAAGAAGCGATTGGTTTTTAGCCAATCGCTTTTTGGTTATTTGTTTTTCTTGGCAACCTGAATTAATTCTTTTAACTTTAACGTAGCTTCTTTGAGCCGTTTTGCGGACAGTGCTGTATTCGTTCGTGTTAAAGAGCGAATTATTTTGAACACTTCATGGTTATCAAGAATTTTTACAGAAGTAATATCTTTGAATTTTTCCTCCTCCTATAATTGTTAAGGTTCTTTCTATTAAAAATAGAATATATTAGAATAACAATTTTTAGGAAAATTGTCAATAAATTAATATAATATTTAATTTAATTTTAGCTAATTTTAGCTAATATGATATTAAATTATTCAAAAATATTGACAAAGTGGGTGGATTTTGATATGATTGTTTTAAACCTCACCTCAATCCTCTCCTTAAAACAAGGAGAGGAGGTAAAAAATCCCCCAATTTTAATAAAGGGGGAATTTAAGAGAATATGGATAATAGTTTAAAAAATTTATTAGAGCAAACGGGTTTTACGGAAAAAGAATCGCTAGTTTATTTAGCGCTTCTTGAACTTGGCCAGGGCGATGTTACGGATATATCTAAAATTTCCGGGCTTAAGCGTCCGATTATTTATGTTTTATTAGAGGGGCTTATAAAAAGAGGATACGTTAGTGAATTGCCAGACAAAAAGATAAATACTTATCAGGCGTCAGATCCAAGTATTATATTGAGGCAGTTACAGGTGACAACTAAAAATTTTTCAGAAATGCTTCCGATTTTTAGAACGCTTAGCAACAAAGGAAAGAAAAGGCCGAAGATAAATTATTATGAAACAAAAGAAGGGATATGGAATGTGTATGAAGAAATGACAAGAACGAAAAATCCTTTTTTTATTTCTTCATACACGACAATTAATAAGCATTTTCCCGGAGCGGTAAAAAAATGGATTGAAGAGGATTTAAAAAACGGAATGGCGCCGGACGGAATTCATTTAATACCGAATGATCATGAAAATATAAAAATCGGACTGGAATTTAAAAAAGGAAATCAAAAGGTAAGGTCATTAAAAGAATTAAATGATATGAAAATGGATTTTACAATTTTTGGAAATAAATTAGCGATTACGTCCTTAGAAGATGATCCGTTTATTGTTGTAATTGAATCCGAAGAACTGGTAAAATCAATGAGGCCTATTTTTAATATCGCGTGGGATAGGGGAAAAGAAATCAAGGAAGAGAAAAATAAAAAATATTATGTTTGATTTTTAAAACGTGAATATTGCCCCAAAAACATTTCCGTCTTGTAGAGACGTTGCATGCAACGTCTCTACAAGACGGAAATGTTTTTGGGGCAATGTCTGTACGTCACGAACGAATATAAAAAAATAATCATGGAGGAAATAAAAAAATACAAAAATAAATACATAATAAAATCCGCAAGATTGGACGGTTGGGATTATTCGCAGGCGGGTTATTATTTCGTGACGATTTGTACGAAAAACAGAGAATATTTTTTTGGGTATGTTGTTGGTAAATGGGAAGAGGCGGAGATGCAATTGTCGGAAATTGGGGAAACAGCTGTTAAATATTGGTTGGAAATACCGTTGCATTTTGATAATGTGATTTTGGATGAATTTGTTGTGATGCCGAATCATGTTCATGGGGTAATTGTTATTGATTATGGAAACGACGGCATGGACATTGCAATCCACACGCGTAGAGACGTTGCATGCAACGTCTCTACGCGTGTGGATTGCAATGTCCATGTTTCTGGTAAAAATATACAAATGTCAAAAATGTCCCCCAAACCAAAATCATTATCCGCGATTATCAGGTCATTTAAATCCGCCGTAACAAATACAATAAACCAAAAATATCCAGAAAATAATTTCGCTTGGCAAACGCGTTTCCACGACCGCGTAATCAGGAATGAATTTGAATTAAATAATGTCAGAAATTATATTTTTAATAATCCGGGCAAATGGCATTTAGACAGAAATAATTCGGAAAGTTTATTTATGTGAAAAATTGTTGAGACGCAAAATATTGCGTCTGTACAAATTATGTATAATCTAGAAGAAGAACAAAATATATTCAGTCAAGAGGTTAATGTTCTTGGCGCGATTGACGAAGCTGGACGGGGTCCTTTAGCTGGACCGGTTGTAGCGGCATGCGTTTTAATAAAAAGCGATGCTCTGCCGCATATTTCGGAAGAATTAAAAATAATTAATGATTCAAAAAAATTAAGCGAGAAAAAACGTGAACAGGCATATAATATTATAAAAGATAATTTTGAATTTGGTATTGGCATGTGCGACCATAATACGATTGATAGTATAAATATTTTACAAGCCGCGTTTCTGGCTATGAAAAAAGCAATTGGAGCGGTAAAACAAAAACCGGATTATATAATATTAGACGGAGGACTTCCTATGCCGAATATAAGCATTAAGCAAAAAAGTATTATTAATGGAGATAGTTTAGTTTTTTCTATCGCGGCCGCCTCAATACTCGCTAAAGTAACAAGGGATCGTATAATGTTAAAAATGCATGAGGTATACCCTGATTACGGCTTTGACAAACATAAAGGATATGGCACAAAGTTGCACATAGAGCGCTTAAATCAGTTTGGACCGTCAGCAATTCATAGAAAAAGTTTTAAACCGGTAAAAAGGCTGATCACACGCAACATGAAACATAAACTAAAAATAGACTTGTTTGTTGAAAAAAAATAAACTATAATATAAGTATTAATAAAATTTTTATAAAGACAGTTAATAGGTACCGGACAGCAGAATATTAAAAGCACATTATTCTGTTTCCTGTTTCCTGTTTCCTGTTTCCTGTTTTTATGGCTATTACAGGGGGCAACGCCCTGCTTGACGTAAATTTTATTTTAGATAAAGTGCAAGTCGGCGATAAAACAAAGGTGGCCGATCTGGGTTCCGGCGCTTCGGGGCATTTTGTTTTTCCCGCTTCAAAATTAGTAGGCAAAAGAGGAAAAGTTTACGCGGTTGATATTTTGAAAACTAATTTAGAAAATGTTGATAAAAGAGCAAAAATGGAAAACATGAGCAATATTGAAACAGTCTGGAGTGATTTAGAGATATTCGGTGCGACTAAAATTGAGGCTGGCAGCTTAGACGTTGCCATGCTTATTAATACTTTGTATCAATCAAAAAAACGAGCTGAAATAATACGCGAATCAATTCGTATGCTAAAAAAGAGCGGTAAGCTTATTATAGTAGATTGGAAAAGTATTTCTTCGCCGTTAGGACCGCCGGTTGAAGAAAGAGTTAAAGTAGAAAAATTAAAAGAAGGAGGAAAAAAATTAGGATTAAATTTAGAAGAAGAGTTTGAAGCAGGCCAATATCATTATGGATTAATCTTTACCAAGTTGTAGTTTAAGGTTGTGCTTTTTTATTATAAAATACTTATTTTTGTTTTGACACTTTAATCGCTAGTTTCATTGTTGTCTATTAATATTTTTAAGCAATGAGGCAATGAGGTAATGAAATTATGAATTTACTATCATTTAAATTTTGGTTTACTATGAGACCGCCAATGCTTTTACCAATTTACCTAAAGGCGCTTATTTTTTTTATTGTGGTTCTTGGTATTTCTATTTTTGTTTTTTCATTTTTAACCAAGCGCAAAAAAAGTATATATAATCGTATTTTGCGCAAGTTAAGCAATTTTTGTTTAGGCAATGTTGTCATCGGTTTAATAATTTTGTTTTTTTCTTATGAAATGGTGCCGCTATTATCCTCTCGGTTTTGGTTTTTAATTTGGGGAATTGAAATGGCGGTTTGGTTATTTTTTATTTTCCGCATAACAAGAGAAATTCCCAAAAAGAAAGAAGAGATGGAAAAGGACAAAGAGTTTAAAAAATATATTCCATAGAGCAGATAACAGATGACAGACAACAGACAACAGGATTAATTTCTGTTTTCTTTTTTCTGTTGTCTGTTTTCTTTTTAACATGAATTATAATCAAAAAGTTGGACAATTTGGAGAAGGGCTGGCTATAGAGTTTTTGGTTAGGCATGGATATAAAATTATAGATACAAATATAAAAGTAAGTTATAAAGAAATAGATATTATAGCCTTTAAAGACGATGAACTTATTTTTATTGAAGTAAAAACGAGAACATCTAATATGTTCGGCCGGGCTGACGAAGCAATATTCGCGAAAAAATTAAAAAGTTTAAAGCGCGCTGTCGGGATTTATTTAAATAATTTTAATCCTAAAGTTAAATATAAAGATATTAGATTGGATTTAATTGCGATTAACATTAATAGGATTGAAAAAATAGCCAATATTAAACACTATGAAAGTATAGCATAAATTTAAGAGGGTTTATCACATTATCTTTTTAAAGGTTTCTTCCACAATTTTTTCCACACAAAAGTGGGTATTTTTAAACAGCTTATTAACCGGTTTTGAACTTGACTGTTTAACCCGTTGGTTATAAAGTGGTTATGTTACATATAAATTTCGTTTTTCATTTTTTTGAAAAATATTAAAGCCAAAGGGTTTATTGGATTCATTCTGCTTTATTCCTTTGGCTTTAATTGTATCTAATTTTTTTTAATGTAATTTCTATTGACAAATTGTTTTATATAGTATAGACTATTTTTATTAGGCTCAGAAAGGCTCCTTCTTTATAAAGCCCCCGCCAGTTGGCGGGGGCTTTGTGTTTTCAAATAATAGTATTAATGCTATAATAGTTTTGTATGTTAAAAATATTTAAAAACATTTTTTGCTTAAAATCGCGCCAGAGAGCCGTATTAAATAGCGGGTATTATTGCCGGTCTATTTCAACTTAAAGAATATAAAGAGAACGTAGAGGGGGTTTGTAAAGTAACAAAAAGCGAAGGAAGAAAAAAGATTTTTGAAAGGATAAAAGGTATTGTGAGAAAAGAGAGCATGCTTTTAGCTTTAGGCGGAGTTATTCTCTTAGCTATTTCTGTAAACTTAGTGGAGTTGGTTTGTAGCCTTGGTCTCCCCGTTATATTTACGCAGGTACTCGCCTTATCCGACTTATCTGTTCGGCAACACTATGCATATATACTTTTGTATATTTTCTTTTTTATGATTGACGATATGGTTGTTTTTATTCTCGCGCTTCTTACTATGCAGACTAAATTTTTTTCAACTAAATATTCTCGTTATTCCAGTTTAATAGGCGGAATAATTATGATTCTTGTTGGATTATTTTTAATTTTTAAACCTAGCTGGCTTATGTTTGGATAGTTCCATATAATACAATAATAAAACGGGCGCCATTTAAGGCGCTTTTTTTGTTTGCTAATTTAATAGTATAAGAATAAAATAGAAGCATGTCTTATTCTAGCGAAGATTATAAAAATTATATTTTAGACCAGATGCGTTTAGTAGAGGGACTTAACGTTCGGCGGATGTTCGGTGGGTACGGTTTTTATTTAAATAATAAATTTTTTGCCATTCTCTCAGGCGATCAACTTTATTTTAAAACAAACGCAGAAACAAGAAAAAATTATAAAAAGCACGGCTCAAAGCCGTTTCAGCCCAGCCCAAAACAGAAATTAAAAAATTATTACGAAGTTCCGTCGGAAATTATTGAAGACCCAGAAAATTTAAAAAAATGGACCAAAAAAGCAACTATTTGACAAAGTTTTAATATTAATATAAACTATTGTTATATGAAATATCAAATGAAAATAATGAAAATGAGTATGATGATGTGTTCTATGTGCCTAGACAAGGTGCAAGGTTTTTGTTGGATAAACTAATTGTGTAATTAGATACTTATATAAAAAAGAGCTCCGACGAAAAATCGAAGCTCTTTTTGTTTGGCTCTTTTAAAAATTTAAATTAAGCCAAAGAAGGGGGGGCACGTTGTATTCATCAGATTTAAAGCTGTGCAAGCTAAAAAATAATAAATGGGGGGGGGTGTTACGACAGCAACAAGGGCGAAGAATGTGAGGACTTAAATTGTCCTTATTGTAAGGCAGCTTAATAAATAACGCAATAAACACATAAATAGCCAAGAGCTAAAAGGAGGAACGGCATGAACAAAAATGTTTTGGGGTTTATTATTTCGAAGAGCAAAAGAATAATGTTATGTGGAGAAGATTGTGTGGGTTGTGATGGTCTGCCGCCATCTAACACAATTTGTCAGAATCAGGTAGTCAATCCTGACAGGGGCTGGCAAAGCAGAGGGAGAGCAGCAGCAGAAAAAAACAGAGAATCAGCGCCTTGTTTTTAGGACACAAAAATGTATACTAAAATTCTGTAAAAACCAAAAGCGTTCCAGTATAATTGGAACGCTTTTTTATTGTGAATCTTAAAATTTTTATTTTTCGTCGTTTGCAACCAAAATTGTTATTTCGTTGCTTTTTTCTTGTTGCCCATTCCAGCCGCGCGCTTCGCCGAAAATTTTATATATTCCGTCTCCCGGTACCTTTGACCAAAATATTTCAGTCAGTTCAGTGTCAATCGGAGCATGCGATTTAATTAATGTTTTGTCGCCGTTTTCCGCTTGATAGTAAAAATTTATTTTTGATACTTGCATGGGATTTATAACTTTCATTTTTAAAGAAATCGGGAAATTGGCGCTGTTTAATTCCATGTCTTCACTTGGCTCAACCCATGAGACTCCAATATCTCCGCCCCCCTGGCTTTCGTCTAGGATTAAATTAAATTCTAAAGATTTTTCAGAGCAATTATCTATATCGTCGCAAACACGAATTTTTAAATTATGAAAACCATTAGACAGAAAATAAATATTTTTTTCTAAATTAAACGGATAGGATCGGTTGGTGTATATTAAGCTGTTATCTATATAGTATTCGACTTTTCCAACGCCCCGAGGCGCCGAAGCTTTAATATCGGCCCGCAAAATTTGTTCCATAATCATTTGCTTGTTGGCTGGATATTCAATTGTAAAAGTTGGACGATTTTCCGGTTTATGCAGGTTGTCATATTCGGTCGGTGGCGTAGAAGTGGCAAGGCCTTTTTTTTCAGCCCATTCTAAAATACGGCTTTCCCAGAGCTCAAACTGCGGGTCATTCTCCGGATTCTTTGGCGCGTCGCCAAGCGGATCGTCTTTATCAATATAATAAAGAATTGAATGAGCCTCGGTAAAAGTTTTTTCTTCTATATAATTTTCAGGCGTATATTCGGTAGCCAACAGTCCGCTAGCTCGGTCAATTTTTACCTTTATATTTCCTTCGATTTTTCCATCAAGAACCGGTTTGCCGGTTTTTTTAATTTCAGGCTCTTTAAATTGTTCAACCGGAGTATCGCCAAGTACTCTGTCCATAAAATCGTTCCAGATTGGAGCGGCGACTGCTCCGCCGGCAGCGCCACGTTTCATCGGCGTGTTGTCGTTATTGCCCACCCAAACTCCGGTTATTATTGAGGGAGTGTAGCCGATTGTCCATGCGTCGCGGTAATCGTTGGTTGTGCCTGTTTTAGCCGCGACCGGCCGCGAACCAAGCGTAAGCCAGTTGTTTTCTCCAAAAGCGTATGTCCGGGCGCCATTGTCGGATAAAATATTATTTATTAATCTGGCGATTTCGGGTTCCATTACTTTTTTTTCTTTTGTTTCTTTATATTCTTCAATTATTTTTCCATTTTTATCTTCAATTTTTAGTATGCTTGTTATTGGATGTATTTTTCCCTCTCTAGCAAAAGCGCTAAAGGCGTTAGCGTGCTCAAGCAGCCGCACTTCTCCACCTCCCAGAACCAAAGATAAGCCAAAACGGTCTCTGTCAGTTAATGACGTATAGCCCATGTCTTCAGCTAAATCTAAAACGTTATCAATCCCTGCTAAATAAATCGTTTTAACGGCTGGAATATTTAAGGAGCCGGCAAGAGCCTTTCTTATGGTTACTGGCCCATGTTCTTTGTCATCATAATTATGCGGCTCGTATGGCTCGTCCGGATTATTAGAAAAGTTGGTAACAACGTCATAAAGAACCGTATCAGGAGTATATCCCTTTAAAAAGGCCGAAGCATAGATAATAGGCTTCATTGATGAGCCGGGCTGGCGCAGGCTGGTTGTAATATTTACTTGTCCGTCAATATCGTCGTTAAAGTAATCCCGCGAACCTACCATGGCTAAAATTTGGCCCGTTTTAGGGTCAAGAGATATTAATGAGGCGTTGGTGGCATCATATTTTTCTTCATTTTTTGGAGCCCACTCTTCAATTACTTCTTCGGCGATTTTTTGTTTGTATAAATCAAGAGTAGTATAAATTTTTAATCCCCCCTGTTCTATCATTTTTTCTCCATATTTTTCCGATAGAATTTCTTTGATATACATAACAAAGTGCGGAGCGGTAATGTTGTCCGTCTGTTCTTTAAAGGTTATCTTAAGATTTTTAGCTACCATAGCCTTTTCTTTTTCTATATAACCATATTCTGCCATTAGGTCTAAAATATAATCTTTTCTTTCTAATAGCAGGTCTACATTGGATCCATACGGTGAATAACGGCTAGGCGCCTGCGGTAGAGCCGCCAAAACGGCCGCTTCGGCAATATTTATGTCTTTTACGCTTTTACCAAAGTATTTTCTGCTGGCCGCTTCTACGCCGTAAGCGTTAGAACCGTAAGGAATTTCATTAAAGTACATTTGTAAAATTTCGTCTTTAGAAAACTTTTTTTCAACTCGATAAGCTAATATCAATTCTTTGATTTTTCTTACATAAGATTTTTCGTTTGTTAATACGGAGTTTTTAATAAATTGCTGTGTAAGAGTAGAGCCGCCGGCTTTTTTCCCGAATAAAACATTAGTTACAGCAGTTCTAAAAATAGCCCAAATACTAAAGCCCCCATGCTTATAAAAATTTTTGTCTTCAATAGAAATAGTGGCCCATTTAAGGTCGTCCGGAATGTCGTTTAAAGCAACCAAGGTTCTTTTTTCCTCGCCGTGAATTTCATAAAGTATATTTTCGCCGGTGCGGTCTAATATTTGCGTGCTTTGCGCCACTTCCCTCTCCATTAGCTGGTTAGGGCTGGGCAGTCCCCTGGAAAGCCAGGCAAAAGCAGCCAGTACGAATATACTGCCGACAAGAATTAAAATTAAAGCCGCGCTAACCAATTTTTTCTTTGATATTTCCGGAAGAAGCTTGCGGGAATTTTTCTTTTTATATATTAGAGGCTTCCTTTTTCTTTTGTATGGGCTTCCGCCTCTGTTTCTGGTGACATAGTATTTTTTTTTGCTTTTCTGCCAGCTTCTGCCGCTTCTTGTTTTTTTTGATAATTGAGGTATGGGCATTGTAAAAAATTTTAAATTTTAATTTCTAAATTTTAAATAAATGTTTAATCTTTTATTGTCTGTAATATTGGGCGGCTGTTTCTGGTGAAACAGAATTAATAACAAGGCCTGAGCCGAGTTCTACTCCGGCCCAAATACTGTCTCTTGGTTGGATTTTCATGTAAAAATGCTGATTTTTGTCTGATACTACTTGATGAATAAATAGATTAAAGGATAAATTTAATTTATGCAGTTTTAAGAGTATTTTTTTAAGCGCTCTGGCAAAAGATTTAAACTCCTCTTTGTTTAATTTTGAAATATTATCTAAATGGCGTTTAGTAAAAATCCATGCTTCATAATGAAATTCGCTCGCGTAAGGAGCGAAAGCCGCCACATGTTTATCTTCAAAAATTTTCCTTTTTGATTTCATTTCTTTTTTTACAATATCGCAATAGGCGCAAGATCTGTGTTTGTTTTGATATTTTTTTTCAAGCGCTAGTTCTTCTTCAACTTCTGGCGGAAGCACTTCGGTAGCGAATACCTGCGAATGGGCGTGTACTATAGATGCTCCTGCCTTTGAGCCTTGGTTTTTGAAACATAAAATATAATTAAGTTTTTTATTTTTTTCTAAAGCTTTTGTGCGCTTAGAATACATTTCTAAAACTTTTTCAACATGGCTTATTGGCAGTTCAGCTAATTCTTTAACATGATCAGGCGTTTCAATAATCACTTCCTGTGATCCGTATGCTTTTTTATTGTCTAGAGTAACAGCCGGAAAAATATTTTTTATACTTAAAACGCTCCAATTCTTGCCCCCGTTAATAACATCAACCACATTTTTTTTATCAATATTGTCCGGACAAAAAAAGCACTTACCCGCTCTTTTTATAACGGTTTCTTCTTTAATATCGCGTGGCCGCTTAGCGCGGCTCGGCGTTATAATAACGTATTTATTTAATAAATAGGCTTTACGAATTTCTGATTTGTTTGTTGGCATAAATTTAACCTCACCCCGACCCTCTCCTTAAATAAGGAGAGGGTGAAGTATGTGATGTAATATGAATTAGCTATACTTATTATAACAGAACAGAGGATTAATCACAAAATAGAGTTTATAATAAAAAAGAGCTGCAAGTCGAATGACTTACAGCCCAATAATGGTTCGTTGTTTTTCTACTTCTTTTTCTTTTTTGGGATTCTCTTTTTTCTTTTAAAGTGGACTGTTTTCCGCCCATCTTTAATTTCGATTGGAACCTTTTTGCCCTCCACAAAGAATATATCGATTGGTTCAAATAATTTGGGAGAGCCGTCATAACCGTTTACTACGTCTTCTGCTATTTCCAAAGCATCTTTTTTGGTTAGCAGTTCTCCTCCGCCCAACAAGCTGAAAAAACCTACTTCATTTTCTACGACATGTGCTATTAATACGCCCTTCATAATAACCTCCTTAATTAAATAGATTTTTTACTATATAAATCCAGTAACTGGAATTGTAATGTACAACAATTAAATAATCTTAGGTTAAATTAGGAAAAAAGTCAAGAAATAAAAAAAGGACGAGATTGTGTCTCGTCCCATTGGATTGTTTATGTTTGAGGTTTGTTATAGTATCTTGTGAGCAAATCCCAGCTCAATCGCCTCTTCAGGATAAAGATACTTGTAGTTGTTCATTAAGCTTGTCAGCCTTTTTTTTGTCAGTTTTCCGCCGGTACGATCCAGCACTATTTCTTTGTACCACTCATTACTTCTCTTTAGGTTTTTAGCATCCGTTTCCGCCTCTTTAACTTGTACCTCTTCTTTTTCGCTGTGTACATGAGAAGTATTATGCAGATAAGCATAGGAATGTTTTCCCATATATCTATGCTTGGGTTCAGCAGAGAGAAAGACGATCAGCGCAATTGAACTTGCGTCGCCCAAAAGAACTATTTGTAACCTTGGTTTCAAAACAGTTGTGATATAATCGTAAAACGCGAATCCAGCCATGGGTAAGCCGCCAGCAGAGTTAAGATAAAGCGTTATCCATTTATCTTTGCTTTTTTTGTGTAGGGCCGTGATTTCTTCCATAGCCTCTTTAACGTTTTCTCCGTTGATTTCGCCACCCAGAAATACATTGCGTCCTTTCGTTTTATATAACATTATTACCCCCTTATTATTTAATAGGTTAAAAGACCTGATATAAAAAATTATCATATAATAATTATTAAGTCAAGGACTGTAAAAACAAAAACACTCTCAAATATTTGAGAGTGTTTTTTATATTGATTTATAATAATTTAGAATCTTCTTCCGCCTCTATCACCGCCATTTCTGTTGCGGTTATTGAATCCACCCCTATTAAAGCTTGGTCGTCCCATTCCTTCTGATTTTCCTTTTTCATCTTTCCAAAGTTTTTCGTTTTCAGGCTGCCCAAGCATAGTTAGGTTGATTCTTCCTTTTTCGTCAATTTCTTTAATTTTTACGGTCACCATATCGCCTTCGCTTATAAAGTCGGAAGGACTTCCGATTCTATACGGAGCCAGCTGGCTTACGTGCACCATGCCGTCATTCCCGGGAGTTAATTCTACAAAAGCGCCGAAGTCTAATATGCGCATAACTTTACCGGTAAAGATTTCGCCGGCTTCAAATACGCGTGTAATATCTTTAACAGTATCTTCGGCTTGTTGTGTTTTTTCCGGATCAGTACCGCAGATAAACACAGAGCCGTCATCTTCTATATCAATTGAAACACCTGTTTCTTCAATAATTTTATTGATAATTTTTCCACCGGGACCAATTACATCTCTAATTTTTTCCGGATCAATTTTGAAACTGATAATGCGCGGCGCATGTTTGGATAATTCAGCGCGCGGCGCATCAATGGTTTTATTCATTGTTTTCAGGATTTCCAGTAGATCGGAAGAGCGTCGTGTAGGG
>CAJVWV010000009.1 GCA_913009695.1 uncultured bacterium | reverse complement strand
TGGTGGTTGTGAGAGTAGAAGTCGCTTGGTCCCAGACAGCGGTAGCGATGCTTGAGGTGGAGTAATCGGTCAACGTTCGAGTTGGGGCGTAAGTGGCGTTCCAGATATCGGCGGCCAGTGAACCGAAAGCAGTAAGAGTCCTAGAAGAATCGCTCCAAATATCCGCTACTAAAGTGCCGAAACTGGTTAAAGTCCGAGAAGTATAAGTCCAAATTCTATTTACTAAACGAGTTTCGTGCTGAATTACATATTGGTCGCCAGCCGCTATATCAAAAGGAAACAAAGAAGAAACAATTACACTGTTTCCGCTATAACTTGAACTAGCAATCGTTTTTGACTGCCCAATATTATTACCGGACATCATTATAAGATTATAATCCTGCCAATAATTATCCGGCTGAGTAAGCTCGGAATCAACTAAAGTGGAAGAAGAGCTCCCCGCGTCGGCGATACCGGCAAAATCAAATGTGGCTTTTCTAACTAAATCAACATCATATTCAATATTACTTACGGTATCGAAAGATGTCCCGAGAATAAAACTTTTATCAATACACATTTCTTCAGTTCCGCCAACATCGCAACATATTAACGATCTGTACAATCCAGACGGCGAACTGATAGTGGAAGTGGTGTAATAATACCAACCGTCATTTTTATCCAACATATTCTGCTGGTTGACAATAACAGTGTCGCTCGGATTAGTAATCGTAATTTTACAATAATTATCAGTAGTAATTGCGGTGTAACCATCATCATCAAAAACATACTCGCCGATAGTGCAGCTTGTGCTTGGTTCACACCTTTGCGGCATTGAAGGAATAGCCGACGCTGTTTGCGAAAACACGAAAATTAAAAATAAACCTACGAAAATTAATAGTATAAAATAATTTTTATTTGACGCGTAAAACATTAATTTTTACTTATTTTTGCCCGTTCCCACGCTTTGATTATTTTGAATATTGGCGTTTTGATTTAAAAAATTCACAATTTGCTGAATACTTGCTGTATTTTGAATAACTTGTTGTCTGATTTGGTATAAAAAATACGCGTGAAATCCAAAAACCGCCACAATTGCTCCTAATATAAATGCTGTAATTATTTGTTTTTTTGATTTATCAATCTTCATTATTGTCTTGTTTTCAAAAACGACCTTTTTATTCACAACTCACAGTTCCCCAAGTTATTGCTCCATTAAGCAAAGTTCCATACGACCAACCCAAATCATCCGTATCTCTTGCCTTAATACAAGCCGGGCTTCCTCCTCCTCCGATAGTTATCGTGCTTGTTCCTGTTCCATATAATTGTAAAATAGATGATGGTGTAGAAGTTCCCACCCCTATATTCCCAGCAATCAAATCATCATCTCCAGTTGCTCCGATTAAGACCTTGCCAGTGCCGACTACGTTAGGGTCAATGATAAGATTTGTGCCATTATAGTAATATTCAGTATCTGCTCCAGTACCTGCTTTTAATTTCTTACTATCGTCAAAATCCAGACTTTCTGTTCCTGCGTCAAATCTTGCAATCTCAGCTAAATCACCGTAGAAAATTGTGTCTCTGTCATTTTTATTTGTATTGAATTTAATGGATGTGTCAGCATTAAAATCAAGAGAGACTGTCCCTGCGAACCGAATGAATGTCGTTCCCCCAATACTATCCTTCAATCGCATATATCCGCCAAGAGAACCCATATCATACTTAACGCCATTTCCTGCATCCTCAAATGTCATATACCCATCTACAGGACTGAAAATATGAAATAGTGAGGTTGGAGCATTTGTTCCCACTCCTATTCTTCCATTCGTGCCGTCTATAAACAAAGCATTTGGAGTGCCTACTCCCTCAACCCTAAAATCTTTATCTGCTCCTGCTTCATTTATCGTTACTGCTCCGTCAAAGCCGTAGTCTCCTGTTCCTGTGTCGCCATTGTTTGTGAGGTAATCTAAATGCGCTTGAGTGTTGTCTTGAGAATGGTCATAAGCAGTATTAAGATTTGCAATACTTAAAGTATTCTCAACTCCGGCATCGTCTGAAATAGTATCAAGAGCTATATCTCCTACATTGGTAATATTGCCGTCTTTAATGTCTAATAAGGCGACTTTTAATTGGTTGGCGGCATCGTCCCAAAAAAAATTAGAATTATTTTGTGTTAAAAAACTTCCGTTGGAAAATGCTATTGAACCGGAAGTAAATCCTAAGCTTAATTGCGTTGAACTTAGATTTGGAAATGTGCTTGTCGCTGTCGTGGAAGTGGCGGTGAAGTATTCCGATACTGTTTCACCGACTACCGAAAGCTTGGCGTAAGGCGATGACGTGCCGACACCTAACATTTTATTCGTATTATCCCAGAAAAAATAACCGTCATCTAACAACGAGGATGATCCTTCAAATAAAACCCTTCCGGCGTTATAAGCGCTTGGCGTATCAGTCAGCCCTAAAAAATTTCTAATTATCTGCGTACTGCCAAAGACAAAAGCTTCCGCCTTGCGCGTATTTAGAGACCCGATGACAAATCCTAACATCATAATGCCAATCAATAAAAATATCTGAGTTTTAGAATTTTTTTTCTTAATTTTAGCTCTTTTTGATTTCATAGTTTTATAAAAAATATATGATGCTATAAATCACTTTACAAATTTATTATAACACATTTTCATAAAATAAAAAAATAAAAAACCGTTACACTGGACAAGCCAATGTAACGGTTAAATGGTTTTACTTTGCGGAGACTGCAGATATTGAATATCCCCTTTTTTTTACTTCTTTAAGAACTGCATTCGCTTTCTCGGTTTCACCGAGACCTGAAAAATGGTTATACCGATTCAACAAGGCTATCTGTTCTTTTAGCTTCTTTTTCTCTCTCTTGTTTTTTCCGTTTCCACTAGACATTTATATTCCCCCTTCCAAATCTTATTATTTATAATTACAAGCTATTTTACAAAATAAGGGCTCTTATCTTTTTTCACTCTCGGCGATCTAACGATATTTTTTACAACATCTTCGCTGATTCCGGCTTCAAACTTTTCACCTTTCCCTTCTTGTTTTTTAATGTTCTTATTATCTTTCATTAATTCCTCCTTAAATAATTAGATTATCTTATACTAACTAATAATATTTGTAAAGAGCAAAAATACTTTTATAAACTAAAACCGACCCCCTATCAAAGAGGCCGGTTTTTGTTTTCCTTTATGAGCTTTAACCTAGTTTAAGTTAAAACACCACAAGAAACCAACCTCTTACGAGAGCCGAAGAAGAAAAAGCTAAAAAAGCTTAATAGATTAGTTTTTTGTAATGTTTTAATCATAATATTGTACTTGTGGATAATTATATCATATTTACTACAAAAATCAATGTTTATAACTAATTCCCCCTTTCCTGCCCCGTCAAGCTGCGGGGATTAAAGGGGGTTGGGGGATTTTTTACCTAAAATAAGCAAAAAAAGAGGGTATTGCAAATACTTGCAATACCCTGTAATAATTACTCTTTGTTTAATAGGCTAACTTTTCTTGTTCCGTTTGCCTTTAGTCTGTTTAACGCATTTACATATGCTTTAGCAGACGCAATGACTATGTTCGTATGAGATCCGCTTCCTCTTACTGTTTTACTGTTAAAATCAATAATAACAATTACCCTTCCTATTGCTTTCGGGCCTTCCGTTATCGCTTCAACCTCATATTTTAACAACTTAATTTCAATTCCTGTTAAGATATTAATGGCATTATACACTGCATCCACAGGACCATCTCCTTCAGCATTCGCTTCTTTGTCAGTTTTTTCTATCTTAAGTTTAACAAACGCAGACGGTTTTTTTTCATTATGCATATCTGAACTTTGCTTAACATCAAGTAACTGATAATATTCATAAACGGTTTTAACTCCCTCGTCAACAATGGCCATAAGATCTTCGTCGTAGATGTCCTTTTTTTTGTCAGCAAGCTTCACAAATACTTTAAAAGCTATTTTAAAATCTTCGTCGGACAATTCATAACCAAGCTCTTTAAGGCGCGCCCTAAAACCATGTCTTCCGGAATGTTTTCCTAAAACAAACTTTGTACTACTGACTCCAACGTCTTCCGGCTTAATAATTTCATAGGTAGTCTTTTCTTTTAAAAGACCATCCTGATGAATTCCAGATTCGTGCGCGAATGCGTTGGCTCCGACAATCGCCTTGTTGGGTTGTACGCTCATGCCAGTAATGCTGGTAAGCAACCGACTAGACTTCATTATTTCCTCTGTTGCGATGTTAGTATCCGCTTTGAATATGTCGTTTCTTGTTCGTAGCGCCATTACAACCTCTTCAAGAGAACAATTTCCTGCCCGTTCACCTATGCCGTTTACCGTACATTCAATCTGTCCGGCGCCGTTAAGTACTGCGGCCAAAGAATTAGAAGTGGAAAGACCGAGATCGTTATGGCAATGCACCGAGATAATAGCCTTGTTGATATTGCTTACTTTATCGCATATCTCCTTGATCATATCTCCAAATTGAACTGGTATAATATATCCAACCGTATCAGGAATATTTACCGTTGTGGCGCCAGCCTCAATAACCGCTTCAAGTACTTCACAAAGATATCCTGTATCTGTGCGTGTGGCATCCATTGGTGAAAATTCAACGTCACCCGTAAAACTCTTTGCAAACTTAACTGCTTTTACAGATCTTTTTAAAGCCTCGTCTTGTGACATGCCTTTGTGCTGATATAAAAGATGAATAGCTGAAGTTGAATGAAACGTATGTATTCTCTTCTTGGGCGCGTCCTTAATCGCTCCCCATGCGCGTTTTATATCATATTCTTCCGCGCGCGCAAGACTACAAATTACAGGACCTTCCACTTCCCCAGCTATAGTTCGTATAGCATTAAAATCATCTTTTGAAGCGACAGCAAAACCCGCTTCAATAATATCCACTCCCAAGCGCGCCAGCTGTTTAGCCAGCTGAAGTTTCTCGGCCGTATTCATTGTACATCCCGGAGACTGCTCTCCGTCCCTTAAAGTCGTATCAAAAATCTTTATTGTTCTCATGCTCCCTCCTTTTTATTTTTGTTATTTAATTTATTTTTAAAGACCTAAGAAAAAACCACCCTTGCGGGCGGCGTTTTCATTATATAATCTACTTCACTTTTTATATAGTCGTACGAAAAACATCCACCCGTTTAGGTAATAATAACAGTAATAAATCTAATAACAATTGTCTGTTTGCGATTATTTTCATATGATTAAATAAAGTATAGCATGTTTATAAAAAAAATCAACCCTTAGTCTATTTAGTAGACTAAGGGTTGTCGGCAGAATATTAAAGAGTCATTAAATCAAAAAATTGACCAGTTTTGTAACATTCACACCTTTCGCAGAGACTGCTCCCTACAATTTCGTTGCATTTTCCTTTGCCGCCAACTTTTACCAATAAAGCTTTTTCTCTATGCTCCCTTCTGGCTCCTCCAAGAGCTATTTGCAAGTCACGACATGAACGCTTATTTCCGAGCCGACTTGGGTTACAGTAAACTTCATATTGATTGTTTCCTATTTGAACTACAACAACTGCGCTACTGGAATCTTCCCAGGTTTCATTCTCTTTTAATAATGATTCTCTTAATGATGCTTTGGTTTTTTTGTCTCCTTTTTTCACGATTTCTCCTTTGAAGTTTTATTTTTATTGTCATTCCCGCGCCTATCCGCCTTTGGCGAAAAAGCGTGGAAATGACAATGATTTTCAAAGAACTAATAAATTTAACATATTGTTTTATATAAATCAAGAGCCGTCTCCCTTCAAAGACGACTCTTATTATTTATCTTATAATCTATTTTATGTCTTCAGGGGATGCAAAAATTGACCATTAATAATGATCTCAATAATGATAATAATTATATTTTTACATCTTTGAACAAAATTCATAATCTGTTATTTAATTAAAATATTTTAATTAGTGATAATTGAGTTGGGGAGGAAATAGCTTATCCTCCCTGCTATTTCCCCCTAATGTATAATTTTAGAGTTTTATTGCTGAATTTTCAGTACATACTCCAACCGACATGTCGGTTTTCGGTCCAAGCAACGGTTCAATTATATCTATCTTACCTGAACCACATTTAGTGCAATGACCATTTGTTGTAGAATCCATAGTGTGGCACTCTTTGCACTTAAAATCCTTTGCTTCTTTGACATCTACGACACCGTCTTCTCCTGTCATAATACCTCCTTAAATAATTTGTGTTGGGGCTTTGAGAAAATTTCTCGCCACTCCAACAAAATGCTACTATCAAGCTGTCTAACTAGGGCTTATGATTGCCTATTAAACTGAGTACAAGAGGGGTGATGTTAACCATAAAGGAACTTGTCCTTTCCCGTAATACTTAACTTAAAAGTGCATTTATTAATATTCTTAAAGAACAAACAAATAACCACCCGTCTTCACTGGGTGGCCTTTTAAATGATTTATATTTATTTTTATATTTTAGTTTGAAAAGCCACCCAATTTAACGCACGACAATAATGTCTAACACTAAGACATTAATTTGCGCACCAATTGTGTGGATTGTTTTTTTCATATTTACCCCTTTGCCTAAATTAATAATTAAATTAATAATTATCCAACACTACCTACTCTTGTTATATCTAACTAAATTGTCTGTAAGATAATAGGCGTGTGGGGCTGATACTATATTAACAGAATAAAAATATAAGTCAACACTATTTTTTATGGCTAATATTAAACAAGTTTATATTTATTATATAGTTTTATAGTAAATATCCACAGATTAATTTATATTAATATCTTTACTAACTGCTTAATTAACGACACTACAACTGGCGGTGACAATAAACTATGCGCCTCACTTCCTTCATCATCTTTTATTGTCCACGGCTTTTCTATTGTTTTTACTTTTTCACCCTCTAGTTCATATACATATTCAGGAGTAATTTCATATTTATCAACAAGACTATCAACCTCTTTAACTGGGATAGAGTTTCTTAGTAAAACTTTTGGAATTCCATGCAAAGAAAATACTTTTTCAATTAATTTGTCGTCTAATTCAAGGCGATCCCTAATAGATTCAATGCCCATGTTATCGCCTTCTTTGACGCCCATACGAGCATCGCCACATTCCGGATTGTCGCACATTAAATAATATTCTTTTTTATCTTTGTCAAAACCGACTTTTGGAGTGGCAAAAAGTTTTAAATTTCTTGGAGCATGGCACTTAGGGCATACAACTCTATATTTCATACGTTCATCTATAACTGACTCCGGAATATCAATAGCAATAAATATATCGGAATCTTCCCTATAGTTAACTAAGTCCCTAAAATATAATGAATAAGAAACCTGATCTAACTCTCGAGGAAAGCCGTCAATAAAAAGCGTCTTCTTTGGCATCTGATCAATTTCCCTTTTAACTAAAGCTAAAATAAATTCAGTCGGGAGTAAGGTTTTTTGATCACGGCTAAGCAGAGCTTTAATTCCATCTTCCACAGAAATATATCCTCTATAATGCTTATGTAAATAGTCAAGCAATTCTTTTTTCTTTGATTCATCATCCATAGAGCTATGTACATCACGCACTACATCTCCGACAGAAATATGGCCAATTTTATCTTTACCAAAAACTTCCATCATTAATTTTGAATAAGTTCCTTTTCCGGAATTCTTTTTACCCAGCCAATAACCGATAAAAGTATTTTCATCTAAATATTTTTTAAGTTTTTCTATTTCTGGACCAACTTTTTCTTGAAAATATTTTTTTCTTTCGACAGGATCAGAAAGATCAAAATTCTGATTAAGTCCATCAACTTTTGTTTTAGTAAGCGCTAATGGAAAATCTTCTTTAAAACTTTTTTTCATAATTAAATTATGTCGAATAACATAAATGACGCTTAAATTCGCGTCATTTACTTTACTGACGTTATATTATTTTATATATTTTTTAATTGTTTCGCTTACTTGCGCCGGCGTTAAATTAGCCTTAACAATATAATCAACGGCTCCTAACTTTTTAGCCTTTACTTTATCTTCGTCGGTTCCTAGATTAGTAAGCATAATTACGGGTATATTTTTAGTTTTGATATCACTTTTTAACCCAGTCAATACAGAAAAACCGTCCATTTGCGGTAAAATAATATCCAACATAATTATGCCTAGTTTTTCTTTTTTAGCAATCTCAAAACCTTCCGCGCCCGCGCCGGCAGTAAACACTATAAATCCTTCGGCTTCAAATTTTCCCTTATACATTGCGCTAATAGTCGAATCATCTTCAATAATAAGTATTTTCTTTTTTACGTCTACCATAAATAAAGCGTTAAAATAATATAATTAAAGCTGTATTTAATAATATTATAGCATTTATTTTAAAAATGACAAGTTATAAAAATCCCTTGTTATAAAAAATCCCGCACTTAATAGCGCGGGCGGGTTTATTCTATAGTTAAAATTAATATTTTACCCATAAATAAACGTCTCATATCTTTTAATAATTCCTCTGCTCTCGCCTCGCACTTCTCAATTTCTTTTTTGGTTAGAGCAAACATTTGCGCATAAATCCCCGCTCTCCGAATAATAATTTTTCTTAAGATTGTAAAGGGATGTAATTCCCCTTTACTAATTTTTATATTTTGATTATTCGGATCTCGTATTTTTTTTTCTATTTTAATTCCTTTTACAAATTCCTTTACTAGCTCCTTGTCCTGTGCCCCTTTATAAACTGCTAATCTTGTATTATCAATTTTTTGCAATACTGTCCATTGTTGCTCTTTTTCCACTTTTAATAAAAGGTGAAAAAGCGCGCTGCCAGCACTTGCATAAGTAATTGATTCAATGATTGAGTTATAAAATTCTTCAAGCATTTCTTTGGGCAGATTAACATTTTTGAACTTTTTAAGGAACGCTTCTTCACTAATCATGCGCTTCACCTCCTTTCTCGCAGATTTAATATTTAATTCATTCTACCACCATGAAAATAAAAATCAACCTTCCATATTCCCCCTCTCCTTACTAAGGAGAGGGCTGGGGTGAGGTTTGAATTCTAATCTTTTTTCCGTCACTCACTATTTTTATTGTTCCGTCTAAATCATTTCTAAAAATCTGCGAATCAAGACGCTCTAATCGTTTAATAATTCTACGGCTAGGATGACCGAAATCGTTATCCGCTCCGACCTGAATTACAGTAATTTCCGGCTTAACTAAATTTAAAAATTCAATACCGGAGGATGTATCGGAACCGTGATGCCCTGCCTTAAGCACATCAGCTTGCAAATCAACATATTCCATCTCCCCTCTCCCGCGAAGCGGGGGAGGGGCTTGGGGAGGGGGCAGGCCAATCAATTTTTTTTCAGCCTCCGTTTCCGCGTCGCCAGTAAACAAAAATTTATTCTCGCCATAAACTAATCTCGCTATAATAGAACTATTGTTTAAATTATTAACTACCTGACCGGCTAAATTTTCTAGCGGATATAATATTTCCAACCTACATTCATCTCCAAAATTAATTGTTTGCGGTTTATCAATAATTATTATTGGAATATTTCTGTCGCGCACCAGTTCCAGCCACGCCAAATAATTTGGAGAAGTATGAATCGCGCCGGTATATAAAATCTTTTTTACTTTATATCTTTTTATAACGTCTATTAGCCCATTTAAGTGGTCTTCGTGAGGATGGCTTAAAATCATTAAATCAATATTTTTGTCCCACCAAGGAAGTTCCTCACCTAATCTTTTTATTACTGTATTGTCCGGTCCGCCGTCTATTAAAATATTTTGTCCATAAGGCGTTTTAATTAAAGTTGAATCCCCTTGCCCAACGTCTAAAAAAATAACTTCTAAATCGCTTGCCGCTTTAAAGGTTAACCAAAAAGTAGGAATAGCTGTAAGCACCGCAACTATTCCTAAAATTAATAAAATTTTATAAAGCTTGTGAGGCATATTTTTTAAAAATGGTCTAAGACCCTGCGACTTTGATATATTATTTATAGTGTTTACTTGTATACAAGCGCTAATTATAAATATAGTATAACGTTAAGGGTCTTAGATCCTTAACGCGTATAATTAAAAAAGGTCTAAAAATAGTTCCCTCTCCCGCGAGGAACGCCTGTCCGCCGAATTGGAGGAAGCGGGGGAGGGACATGGTGGGGGCATTGGGTATAAACAAATTATACCATAAAAAATACCGCGACCTTACTTACGTAAAATCGCGGTGTGATCTTAATATTTAAATTTTCCTGTTATACATAATATACAGATTATGTCATCTTTAGCATCGGAAGATTTACCGCATTGACCATCCTTATTACAGAAACATTTTCCGTTAGAAAACTCCAATTTTGCGCGCTTCATTCAGCCTCCTTTTAATCAAATATTTAATTTAACGCCTCTCCTGTTTTATAACTATCTATATGAACCTGATTAACTTCGGCTATTTCACTATATGAAAAACCCTTAGCTTCAAATATTGTCGCGGAAACATACTGCTTTGTCCCATTTTCAAGGTAATAAACAGCCGGATCATTTTTGGTTTTAATTAATTTAACGTCCGGATAAGCGTCAACGTCAAGCTGGGTTACCGTAATTACGTTGCCCCAATAATTATTCGGATAAGAAACAAAAACGGTCGGAGACGGCATGGCTATTTTAAGCCATTGACTCTCAAAGCGTTGATATAAAAAATAAATTTTATTATTTTCAGCGCTTTTTATTAACCTGGCGCGGGGATATTTATATAATTCCTGCTTGCTTACGGTTTTAATATCTGCCCATCTATAACCGTACTCTTCAAAAGACGACGGCAAAGAAATATAATGGCGCTGGTTATTTACTATTGCGTAAATATTCGGAGTATCAGTCATTTTATATAAAGCTGAAGCCGGAGTGTACATTGAAAATTCAGCCCCCTTAACAATAACCGGCTCTTGGATAGAAACCGAAGAACAATCTATAATAGGATTAATTTTATAATTCCCGTCCGGAACAAACGAAAAATGCGAACTCCATGGCCCGCGTTCAACAAAATATATCTCTAAAAAATGCGAACCTTTAGTTAATTTTATAGATTCAGTTTTTCCCTTAACTTTATGCAACCCTCCTAAATCCGTTTTTAATTTACCATCAACATAAACCCAAGAATCGTCATCCGATAAAACCTTATACTTAAAATCATCATCCGAAGACATCTCTATATTGGCTTTCCAGTATACGCTAAAATAATATGGATCGTTCGGCAAGTCTTCATCTACCGGGAAAAATCCATTGCCAAAATCTAAATCATAATCCACCTTCGTAAAAGATAAATATTTTTCATTAAACCAGTCTCTGTCTATGTTATTTCTTTCATCGCCTATTGTCGGATGAGAAGCGTCTAAATTAAAATATTGCCCGTAATAACCAAATATTTCCGTGGTGTCCGTATCGCAAGTAATATTTTCTCTATTTGTTTCTGATGTCTTTATTCCCAATATTTCAGTTTCTTCTTTTTTTCCGAATATATCTTTCATCTCAATAGATATATCATACTCAACATCCGGAATAAGTCCGTGAAAATATATCTCATGATTTGTGCCATATTCAATGTCTTTATTTTGCGTTTTTGTTTCATCCGCGCGCAATGAAATACTTCCCTCCGCGTAATGATTAGTTTTAAATGATACTTTTATGGTGTTGTTTGAAATATCGGAATCATTATTGCCTGACGGTCTAAGACGTGAAATAATTAAATCTTCTTTGTCCTGAATATCATTTGATTTGGTTGTAAATGTTTTATATATAAAACCGCTATTATTTTTATTCTTGTCTACTGAATACAAGCGCAGTTTATAATTTATACTCGGTTCTAAATTTTTTATAATAACTAAATGGCTAGTAACCTTTTTATTGCTTCCGGCTTTCTTTTTATAGGTTTCATTATCGTCATATTCAACTCTTGAACTCGCCTCTTTGTCAGTGGTCCATGTTACAACAGCGGCAGTTCCGGAAACATAATCAATTTTTACATCGTTTATTCTAGGTTTTTTATTTTTATCAAAATCAGAAGTTTTAAAATCTTTTAAATATGATTCGACTTGACCGGAATTATTATTAACAATTATTTTATAATAATATTCTGTATCAGATTTTAAATTTCCTAAAACAACATAATGATATTTTGAGCTTCCTTTTCCGTCAATAATAAAAGCGGATAATTCGTCTTTTGTATCACCAAAAATCACTTTACCATTTGTTGCTACATTCGTTGACCATTCAATCTTAGCTGATTTGCCGTCAATATCAATGACTTTGATATTTGTAATATCAATAATCGTATGTGCTTTTATACATAAAACAGGCGAAAACAACATTGTTAAAACAATGGCAAATATAATAAATTTTTTATAGGTTTTGAGGTTTTTCATATTAAAATATCCTATCAGATTACGCCACAAATGTCAATAACTGTCCAATTTTAAAAAATTGCTAAAATTAACGATAAATATAGAAATAAACATAGAAGCCTATTTTCTTTTTTTTACCGCGTAAATAATCCATATTATGATCCCATAATACAAAACCGCCCAGCCCCACCACAAATAATCAATTTCTAAATAGGCGTACGGTACGCGGGTTAAAAGCTCTACGACTAAAATAATATACTTTAATAATAATTTAGCCGGAAGAAAAAATATAAAAGATACGCTGGGAATTAATAGGCTTAAAAGAATAGCAACTAAAACCGCAACCATTAATATTGGCAAAGTCCAAAGAATTAATAAATTAGTCGCTGGCGCGATTATGGAAACTTGCGAAAAATTTAAAGCGATTATTGGAAGCGTAAAAACCTGCGCGGCTATTGTTATATTAAAAATATCACGAACACCCTTGCTAAAGGTTCCGAGAGCCTTTAAAGGCTCTCGGAACCTTAATTTATCAAACAAATTATTAAGCAAAGGATAAACATGGGCGATTCCCAGTACGGCTAAAAAGGAAAGCTGAAAACCGATATCATCGCGAAGTAATTTTGGATTTATTAAAAGTAAAATTACTGCGGCTAGAACCAAAGAATTCGTCAATTTATTGAGCCGCCCCAAATTTAATGCCCAAAGAATTAAAAAGCCCATTAGTCCCGCGCGCATGGCGGACGCAGGCAAACCGATTAAAATTATATAAACTATTAAAAAAACGCTCGCGAAATAAAAGGCGTATTTACGCCAAAGCCCGAGTCCCAGAAGCATTACCATAACAAGTCCGGCCAAAATACTAATATGCATTCCGGAAATTGCCACAATATGGCTTACGCCGGTTTTAGAAAATTTATCACGCAAGTCATCTGGAATCCCTTTTTTATCTCCCAGTATAATAGCGCGCGCCAAACTGCTTTCAGGCTCAGTTAGGCCATAATCAATAATTTCCCTAAATTTATTTTTTAAACTAAAAATCTTTTTGTAAAACCAAGCGCCCACATTTCTTCCCTCTCCCGCAACAGCGGGGGAGGGACCGGGGGAAGAGGCAATCCGCGGATAATAGCAAACAGAATAAATATCAAATCTCGCTAAATATCTATCATAAGAAAATCCACTAAACGGTTCCGGGCTTTGTAGCTCGCACGTAATTTCCAGCTCATCGCCGTAATTATATCTTGGATATAAGTTTGTAGTAATTAATATTTTGCCTGAAACAGAGATCCAATCTCCAAAAACAGACCCTCGGGGTCTGCGAGCTTGCAGACCACGAGGGTCTGTTTTTGGAGATTGGATCTCTTTGGTGTTTACAATATATTTTACATTCCTTTGTCTTATGTCAGGTTCATTTATAATCTTGCCAACCACGGTTATAGTCTGCCCGTTATAATACCAAATTTTATTTGCCGTATTTTCCGGCAAACCTATCGCGTAACGCCAAAATGCTAAAAATAAAAAGAGCCCAACAAGGGCTATAATTCTTACAATATTGTTTTTCCAGAATAAAATTAATAAAACCACACTAATCATTATTCCACTAAACCACCATATATCATTTTGCGCCACACTTAAGGGTAAAAAGGATACGACAGCGATACCAACAATAAAAACAATACAACAAATTAAAAATATTTTTGATTTAGAAAAATTTATCATTCCTCCTTTTTGGATTATTTCTTTTCTCTGCCACACCGCAAGTAAGCCTCCATAAATTCTTCAAGCTTGCCGTCTAAAACTCCATCAACGTCTTGCGTCTCATAATTCGTTCTATGATCCTTCACCATTTTATATGGCTGCATAACGTAAGAGCGAATTTGTTTTCCCCATTCCGCTTTTTGCGCTTCGCCGCGCAATTTTTTTTCTTGCTTTTCTTTTTCTTCCTCTTGCAGTTTAAATAATTTAGACTTTAAAATTTTTAAAGCTGTTTCTTTATTTTGGTGCTGGGACCTTTCAGTTTGGCAGCTTACCGTTGTCTTGGTTGGGATATGTACTACACGCACAGCCGAATCAGTCGTATTAACTCCCTGCCCGCCGGGACCCGAAGCGCGAAATACATCTATACGCAAATCATCTTCTTTAATTTCGATTGTCTCGGTTTCAGGCAATTCCGGAATTACCTCCACTAAAGCGAATGAAGTGTGGCGCATCTGCTCCGCGTCAAAAGGAGATATGCGAACTAATCTATGCACCCCTGATTCAGATTTTAAATAACCGTAGACCCAACGGCCTGAAATATTATAAGTCGCGCTTTTTATACCGGCTTCTGAGCCGACATTACGGTCAACTAAAGTTATTTTCCAATTTCTCTTTTCGGCAAACCGCGAAAACATACGCTCCAACATTTCCGCCCAATCTTGCGCGTCCACTCCGCCAGTACCAGCGTGTATTGAAATTATCGCGTTACTTTTATCATACTCCCCCGAAAACAAAACCAAAAATTCCAACTCTTCATATTTCTTTTTTAATTCTTCATATTTTTTACGTACTTCTTTGTCGATTGAAGTATCATTTTCTTTTTGAGCTACGGCAACTAATTCTTCTAGCTCTCTTATTTCTTTTTTTAAATCAGTCCACGTATTTATTTCGGATTCCAGTTCTTCCGCTTTCTTGCTAATTTCTACCGCCTTTTCGCGATTGTTCCAAAAATTGGGCTTACTCATTTCCCGTTTTAAATCACGGTTTTCTGAAGCCTGCCCGTCAATATCAAGAAGCCTCCATGTTTTAAGGAGGCGTTCTCGTAATATTTCAATGTCTTTTAGTAAGTTTTCCATAATAAAATTATCTATAAATATCTTTGCGGTGTCCGACTTTTATCAGTTTAATTTCATCAACTTGAATAAATTGAAAAATTACCCGATACTCGCGGATAATTCTAAAAGAGTAAAAACCGACTAATGTTCCTGACAACGATTTAGCGCGCAAGCTGGGATGAAATGGATTATTGGATAATATTTCCAATAAAGAAGCTAATTTCTTTTGCAATTCTTTTGGCAATTTTTTCGCGGATTTAATAAACAGCCTGCCATACGCTATTTAATCATAATTTTATTTCAAAGATTCTAAAAATAATTTTTTATTTTTAAAAACATGAGCATCGTCTTCCCTCGCGTCACGTAAAAGTTTTTTAACAAACTCCGGTTTATACTCTCCCTCAGCGTCTTTTCCTATGGAGCCGATAACAGCCGAACGCAAAAGTCCAATTTCTTGGGATAAAGCTACTATTTTATTTTTTTCCAATGTTTGTTTATTTAACATAAATTTATTATTACGATGATTTTATTATATAAAGACGCATTAAAAAAGTCAAATTTTAAAAATCACATTAACAAGCATAGGTTACATTTTAATTATCCATATAATCAAATCTATTGCTATAATCCCTTGATATAATTCTCAATTTTAACTTTAATTTATGCCCCTTACAATGCTTTTTTAAAAATATTAGTCATATATACTCCTTCGCTTTTCTAATTCCGATTTTATTATTATTCCAGTTTAGAATTATTTACTAAGATTAAAATTAGCTTATTTTGCTAAAAAATGCTAAAAAATAATAAAAATCCCGAATAATCAGGATTTTTATTAAAATTTAAATAAATTTATTTTCAAAATCAACAACCTTTATGCCATTCCATTTATTCGTAAATTCGCATCTTATTCGTAATTCGTAGATTTGTTATTGCCCTATCAATTTTCTTAACTCCGGCGACATTTGGTTAATATCAATATTGCCTAAATCAAGCGTGCTGCCACCCTCGCCACCTAAATTCAATAACTCTTTATACGGCTCAATAACAGTATTAAATATACCAAGAATAGGACGGAAATAAATTATACCCAAAACAATCGGGGCAATAATTATTAAAATCTTTAGAAATCCTAAAACTCTTGACCAAACAACAAAATTATTTATTTTTTTAGTCATCTTATGGATTTCTTTGGTTAGTTTTAAATTTTCTTCTAATAATCTTTTTGAATATTCATCCATAAAATAAATGCAAAATGCAAAACTCAAAATGCAAAATTACAGTTCAAAATTTAAAATAATTTAAAAATTTTTGACTTTTGAATTGTAGTTTTGACTTTTACATTTTTACTTTTGAATTAATATATTATCTCACTACACATCTCTTCACATACTTTCTAGCAATCCTCGCCATTTCCTTTAATTCCTTATCGCTATATGGTTTTATTTTTTGCAGTTTCTTGTCAATTAAATCCGTATCAGGCTTAAATTGCTGTAAATACCACATACGAGCCCCTTTAATCATTTTTCCCATTTCTGAGATATCGTCTTTTTCCAAAAGAGTCGGCACAACCGTTGTTCTAAATTCATACAGCAATTTAGATCCTATTATTATTTTAATACTTTTTTTAACTTTCTCCAAATGGGTTGCGTTTTTCGTTACTTTCTTGTACTTTTCAATTGGCGCCTTTAAATCCATGGCAATATAATCAACCAAACTTTTCCCCTCTCCTGTTCTAGGAGAGGGCCGGGGTGAGGTTAATTTTTTCAACATCTCCGGATTTGTCCCGTTAGTATCCAATTTAATTTTAAATCCCAAATCTTTAATCTTAGAAATAAACTCCGGCAAATCCTTATGCATTGTCGGCTCTCCGCCGGTAATCACTATGCCGTCCAATTTTCCGGCTCTGCTTTTTAAAAACCCAAAAAGATCATCCTCGCTAATATGAGAATGATCTTTTTTATTCCTGTTTTTAGGCAGGACAAGCATGGGATTATAACAAAAACCGCATCTAAAATTACAACCTTGAGTAAATATTATGGACGAAAGATGGCCGGGATAATCAAGTAAACTGAATTTTTGTAAACCGCCTATAATCATGGTTACTATTAACAACCGCAAGAACCATCATTGGGTCCGACCTTAAAAGTCATGCGATCTTTAAATTCGGCCTGTTTAGCGTCATTCCATTGCGCGACCGGCCTGTAAAAACCAACTACTCTTGAATAAACTTCGCATGGTTGTCTTTTTGTTTCAATTGGGCTCATATTTTTGTTTTTGTTTTCCCTGTAATATAATTAGCACGGGGACAACTTTATGTTATTAATTAATATATAAATTAATAAATTTATAATGTCAAAATCATAATATCAAATCAAATCCAAATTATCAAATTTAAGCATTTTATCATTTAGAGTTGATTTGACATTTGAGCTTTGTCATTATTAAATAACAGCCTGAACTTTACTTTCCTCCACTTCCCTCGCCTCTCTAATAAATCCTATTTCCTGATCACATTTAGGACAGAATGGATGTTCGCCAACTAGGTATCCATGCTTGGGGCAAATTGAAAAAGTCGGGGTAATTGTAAAATATGGCAAGTGGTATTTATGCGCTATGGCATGGACAAGTTTCTTGACTGACTCGGCTGACGGCATTGCTTCTCCGATAAATCCATGCAAAACCGTTCCGCCCGTATATCTTGTTTGGATATCATCTTGCAAATCCAATGCTTCAAATATGTCATTTGTATAATTAACGGGCAGTTGGCTGGAATTGGTATAATATGGCGCAGCTTTGCCGGCTTTAACCGCTTCTTCATTAGCCACTATTATATCAGGGTATTTTTCTTTATCAATGTTAGATAATCTTCTGGTGGTTCCTTCGCCCGGCGTTGCTTCTAAATTATATAAATGATTGGTTTCGTTTTGGTAGTCCATCATTTTCTCACGCATATAATCTAAAACCTCGGTAGCGAATTTTTTTCCTTCAGCGCTGGCGATACTGTCCCTAACAGGCGCGAAGTTAAGCATGGCTTCGTTCATGCCGACAATGCCGATAGTGGAAAAATGATTATTCCAATAACCGTCAAAACGTTCTTTAACGTCGGATAAATAATGCCTGGCATAAGGATAAAGCCCGCCATCGGTTAAATCCTCCAAAACATTTCTTTTTGTTTCCAGGCTTTCACGCGCTGTTTGCATTAAGCTTGTCAGTCTATTAAAAAATTCTTCTTTTGTTTTAGATAAATATCCTATTCTCGGGAGATTGATTGTGACGACGCCGATTGATCCCGTTAAAGGGTTAGCGCCGAATAATCCGCCGCCTCTTTTTCTTAGCTCCCTATTGTCAAGGCGAAGCCGGCAGCACATAGAACGGGCATCATCCGGACTCATGTCTGAATTTATAAAATTTGAAAAATAAGGGATGCCATATTTCGCGGTCATTTCAAAAACCTTTTCCGCTACAGGGGAATCCCAATCAAAATCCTTTGTAATATTATAAGTCGGAATCGGAAAAGTAAATATTCGACCGGCAGCGTCTCCCTGCATCATTAATTCAGCAAAGGCCATATTAATCATATCCATTTCATCTTGGAATTCTTTATATTTTTCCTTTTGCGGCTTACCGCCAATTATTACGTGTTCATCCGCTAAAATACCGGCCGGAACCAAATCCATGGTAATATTTGTAAATGGAGTCTGAAAACCGACTCTGGTCGGCACATTAACGTTAAATAAAAACTCCTGTAAACATTGCTTAACCTCTTCATAACTTAAATTGTCATGCCTAACGAATGGAGCCAAATAAGTGTCAACATTAGCGAAAGCTTCAGCTCCGGCAACCTCTCCCTGTAAAGTATAAAAAAAGTTAATCATTTGACCCAAGGCCGTACGCAAATGCTTGGGAGGACCTGCTTCTACTTTTCCGGTGACACCTTTAAACCCCTGCAAAAGCAAATCTTTTAAATCCCAGCCGGCGCAATAAGCGGCCAAAAGCTGTAAATCGTGAATATGAATATCCCCACCTTTATGCGCGTCCCTGATATTTTTAGTATAAACTTTATTAAGCCAATAATTAGAGGATATTGTTGAAGCCAAATGATTATTGAGCCCCTGCAAGCTGAACCCCATGTTAGAATTCTCTTTTACTCTCCAGTCAGTTTGTTTTAAGTACTCATCCATTAAATCATTAGAGTTAACCATTTCTTTCATCTCCCTCAATCGCGCCTGCTGGTCGCGATATAAGATATACGCTTTAGCAGTTTTAATTTCTCTATTAGTAATTAAGATTTCTTCCACAATATCCTGAATTTCTTCAACGGCAGGAACAGACCTGAAGTGAAACTTGTTATTAATAGCCTTAATAACATCATCACTAAATTTCTTAGCCTTATTCATGTCTTTCTGTCCAACCGCCTCTAGAGATTTAAAAAGCGCTTTAGTAATTTGATCCTTGTTAAAATCAACAAAATCCCCGTTTCTTTTACGGATTTTTGTTATTGTATTTGTTTGTTGAGTAGTGTTTAGCATGGGAATATTAAAATTTTATAATTTTGTAATTTTAAAATAAATCTTAATTTTTAAATTTTTTAAACATTAAAGCATTAAAAATTATTTAAAAATTGGAAATTGGAAATTTAAAAATTCTTCCCTCTTATCCCTTCTTTCCTTTTTTAACGCTCCGTTTGCTTTTAAATAATTTATTAAGTTCTCTCCGAAAAGTATGCGCATCTTTAAATGATTCATATACGGAAGCAAATCTTATGTAGGCGACCTGATCTACTTTTTTAAGATGCTTCATTACTATTTGACCAATCTGATTAGATGTCACTTCATTCTTTCTTAACATCTGCAAGCTTCTTTCTATAGAATTAACTAATTTTTTAAAAGTATCGTCAGTAATCGGCCGTTTCTCTAATGCTTTCTTTAGGCCTCTCACCATCTTTTCTCTTAGGTACGCCTGCTTTTGCCCATCACCTTTAACAATCGTTAAATCCAGTATCTCAACTTCCTCATAAGTAGAAAAACGAAAGCTGCATTTTAAACATTCCCGCCTTCTTCTTATGGAAAGACCGTCTGAGGCGACCCTTGAATCAATCACCTTAGTGTCTTCATGATAACAAACTGGGCATTTCATAAGTTATTCGCTTCGCGAACCCGCCACTACGAATGCGGGACATGCGAATTATTAATACTAAAATTCCTTTTCACTGAACTAATCCGCATCATAGTATAGTATCAAATAAAAAAACACCTATTCGCTTACCAATCACGCTAAAATTAATAAGGGGCTTATGGGGTAGGTGTTTCAAGGCAAATTTGAAGACTTTTAAAGACTATATCTTGTGCCTCCTATATTCATTCAACCACTATATATAGTATTACTTATATTATATCACACTGGCAGGTTTAGTCAATCCCCCTAAAGTGCTTTAAAGTTAGGTATTTCTTTTATTATCAACAGGCCTGCCCCGCCCTTCGTGAGGAGCGGGGGTGTGAATAATAAATTTCCTGTGGACAACTCTTTAAATTAATATTTTTAATAAAAAAGGAGTAGCGTTTATTCACGCTACTCCGCTACATATAAAAATTTTCCCAAACATGCTTTATCTGCTGGTAAACTGCGCATTCATGCGTATACCTGCAATTCGGACAAAAAAAATTGCATAGACCGTCATCAACAACAAAGTCAAATTCTGAAAAAATATCAAGGAACGAATCGGTCTGCTGTTCAAATCCAGTTAAATTCGCTCTATCATAATAAGCCATTAACGCTCCCTTCTGAATTTATCTTTGGTATTTCTTTATCTTGGCATTGGATTTATTATAAGGACACCCTAAAGAACAGTCGTCAGACCTTGTTGGGTCAACACATACCTTTTTTAATGTGTAAGCTATTAAGCTCTTGCCCTTGCTACATTCTTTAATATCATCAAATGCTGCCAAAGTACCTTTCATTATTATCATTTATGCCCTCCTTTTTTTATTTTATAAAATTATCTAAAAAACACACTTCTATATATACTACCGCTAAAATAATATCATGTCAATCAAAAAAACATCTCTTTAAATTAAAGAGATATTTTTATATGTTTAATTTTATGTTGACTCATAATTCGCACGCGCCCTCCCCGAATACTCAGGATAGCGGGGCTCGCAAAGCGATAACATTTATAATTTAATTTGCATGTCCCTCATTCGTAATGGCGGGTCGCCGCAGGCGATAACATTACATCATTTTCTTCCGAATAAATGCTGGAATTCCCAACTCATCTTCTTCTTCCTCTTGAACTCCTTTCTTTTGAGCCGGCTCAGCTTGCGCGGTTTTTAAAGGGTGAGTTTTAGCTTTCTTTTTTTCGCCTCCGTCAAATATTTTTGATGATTTTTCTTTTTCTTCAATAAAAGTATTGGGCGTATAAGCTTTCTCTCCGCCAACTGATTCCGTGTGCGTACCCAGGCGGCTATTATCAAAGCCGGTAGCAACAACTGTTATTTTTATTTCATCTTTCATTTTATCATTAATGACAGCTCCAAATATAATCTTAGCGTCTTCGTCCGCGGAAGCCGTAATTACTTTAGCGGCTTCATTAACTTCGTTCATTGTTAAATTTGGTCCGCCTACTATAGTAAATAGGACTCCGCGCGCCCCTTCAATTGAAATCTCTAACAAAGGAGAATTAACCGCGGCTTTAGCGGCTTCAATCGCCTTGTTCTCACCGGACGCTTCACCTATGCCCATTAAAGCGCTTCCGGCATTAGCCATAACCGCTTTTACGTCGGCAAAGTCAACGTTAATAAGTCCGGGAACGGTAATAAGCTCGGCAATTCCCTGAACGCCCTGCCTTAAAACCTCATCAACAACCATAAACGCATCCAGCAAAGAAGTTTTCTTATCAATAACTTGTAATAATTTATCATTAGGAATAGTGATAATTGTGTCCACCTTGTCGGCTAATTCCATAAAACCTCTTTCAGCAATATTCTTTCTTTGCGCGCCTTCAAAAGCAAAAGGCTTAGTTATAACCGCGACGGTTAAGGCTCCTAAGTCCCGGGCAATTTCAGCTACAATCGGCGCTGCGCCGGTTCCGGTTCCTCCTCCCAATCCGCAAGTTACAAAAATCATATCAGTATCTTTAATAAGATCCCTAATTTCATTCTGGGACTCTTCCGCTGATTGCTTGCCTAATTCAGGATTCATGCCCGCGCCCAACCCGCGCGTAATAGATTTTCCAATATGAAGCTTTTTAGAAGCTTTATTATAGTGAAGCGCTTGAACGTCAGTATTGACCGCCACAAAATCTACGCCCTTAATCCCGCTATCAATCATACGATTAACCGCGGATCCTCCAGATCCTCCTACTCCTATAACTTTAATTTTGGCAAATGTTTCAATGCCTGGTTTTACTTCAGCCATATTGGTTAGTTAATTAGTGACTTAGTTAAATAGTGATTAGTTCCATATACTCGGAATAATTAACTAATCACTAAGCCCTAATCACTGACTTTACTTATTAACAACTAAATTTATATTACTTTTATAATAGCCTATTGTCAAAAAAAACGCAACACCCCCAAGACAGGGGGTGTATAAATTATTTATACAGTCTACAAATAAATTATTATGCTAATTATGCGAATAAACGCCAACCTACTAATTGCGAATGACGCGAATAGAATATTCGCAATTTGTTGATTAGTATTTATTGGCGGATTAGTGTAACACCTATGGTATTAAAGACGAAAACCATTTTTTTATCTTCTCAACCGACTTATCTACAACCGCTCCACCCGGCCATTTTATGCCTGCTTCACTCTTTTGGTCTCCCCAGACAACAAGCCCTAGGGCTGTTTGAAAATTTAAATCATTAACTTTATCTATGACAGTATAAATATTTTTATTCGCGCCTAAGCAAGCCGGTAACCGCAGATTCTTTTTAGCCGCGTCAACAATGCCGGTTAATTTAGCGCCGGCGCCGGTAAGAAATACTCCGGCGGGAAGCATGCCTGATCGCTCAATCTTTTTTAATTCTTCATCAACTTTTTCAAAAATCTCTTCAACCCTTGCTTCTATAATTTCAGCAATATATTTTAAAGACACCTCTTCCGCTACGCCGTCTACCTGCTCTTCTTCAATTAATTCAGAGATATTCACTTCATCTTTTTTACCAAATTGATTAGCGTTAGCGTTTCCGTATTCTATTTTTATGCGCTCCGCTAAATTAATAGGACACCTAAGGCCAATAGCAACGTCGGAGGTAATATGCTCCGAACCGACAGGCAATACGGCGGCGTGCAAAAGTTCTCCTTCTTCAAATACGGCTAAGCTTGTTGTAGAAGCCCCTATATTAATTAAGGCCGCTCCTAATTCTTTTTGCTTGGGTCCGATTATGGCTTCAGCGGCAACTAAAGGCGATATTACCAAGTCCTCTATATCAATACCTGTACGATATATGGCTTTTGTTAAATTTTTAATCTGGCTGGATAAACCTTGGATAACCAGCGTTTCAACCTCAAGCCTTACTCCGGTCATTCCAATGGGGTCCCTTATGTCTTCCTGATTGTCTACGGTAAATTTAACCGGAATAACGTGCAATATTTCATAATTTGGCGGAACGGACATGGCCTGCGCCGCCTCTACCGCGCGCTCAACATCGTCTTCGGTAATTTCTCCGTCGCTTTTTCCTACCGCGACTACGCCGCGGCTCTTCTCGCATTTAATATGAGGGCCGTTTATACTTACCCAAACCTTGCTTATCGGAACGCCAACAAGCCTTTCCGCTTTTTCCAAGCATGATGAAATAGAAGAGGTCGTCTCTTCTATGCTATTAACGGCGCCTTTGCTTATCCCTTCCGAAGGCACCTCAATAGCGCCGATTATTTGCATTCGTTCATTAACTTCATCGCCAAAAAAATGTTGGCCCACGACTAACCTTATTGAACTTGAACCTATATCTAAACCGGCAATAATATCGTCTTTCATAAATTATTTTATTAATTTATTATTTTATTAATTTATTATTTTATTAATTTATTATTTTATTTATCGCTACGCTTTAATAATTTATGCTACAGCGAACTTTAATATAATAAATCAATAAACAAATTAATTATACTAAAATTATATACCTCTGCCAAATTTTTCTATTAAGTAAGGCCAAAAAACAATAATGCCAATAATTACGGCAATAATTGCGGACGTCATAACGGCGGCAGCCATTACGTCCTTTATCATCTTCACATATCCGTCTATTCTTGGCTTTAAAACGTCGGTTGCAAGCTCTATGGCTGTATTTATAATCTCAGCCAATATAACAATGCCAATAGTTAAAATAATTATTAGCCATTCTGCCTTGCTAATATGAAAATACCAAGCCGCTATCATAACTATAACCGCGATTGTTGTTTGGATTCTTAAATTCTGCTCTTCCCGAAAAGTCTTAATCAAACCTCTAAACGCGTAAACAAAACTTTTTAATAATCTTCTAACTTTTATCATAAATTTAGTAAATCCTAATTTCTAAAATCCAAATGTCAAAACAATATCAAATGACTTAATGCTATAAATTTTAACATTTGGGCTTTAGACTTGATTTGTCATTTGAATTTTGACATTTAAATTTATAGAACAATCTTCTTAATAAAATTATTTGCTAACTGTTCCATTTCCTTTCTCCCCTTCTCAGTTTTATCATCATATCCCAATAAATGAAAAAGTCCATGGACTAAAATATATACTAATTCATTCTTAACGCTATTACTAAATTTTTTTGCCTGTCTTTTAATCTGTAAATAATCAATTATAATTTCTCCTAAAAAATTATTTTCTCCCTTAAACGAAAGAATATCCGTTATTTTATCTTTATCTCTATAAGCTTTATTCAATTTTTGTATAACCCTATCACCAACAAAGGCTATTGAGATATTATAATTATTTTTTTTATTAAATTTTAAAAATTTTTCCGTAGTCAACTTCACTAATCTTAAATTAATATTACTTCTAGTCTTGTTATTTATTTCAATCATATTTAATCAAAAACTTCAAAACTTTTAATTATCATCTCGAAAATATTTTTATATTCCTTTGTGTTGCTATTGCCAAGATTATATGTAATTGTATAAATATTTTTCTTTTCAATATCAATTAAATATATAGTTAGACCATTTTCATTTTTTATTCCTTGCCAGCTATCAGCTTCAACCCTTAAAGAATCATTTATACTGACAACGTCAAATTGGCGTTTAAACCAATTTTCAATTGATTCCTCATTTTCATTAGGCTGGACAATTATTTGAATAAAATGATTATCGCTTGATCTTAATATAACTGAATCATCTCCTCCAATATTGCTAATAGCCCAGCTTATTGGATATATTAATTTATAATTATATGCATTATTGACATATTGTAAAATATTCGTTCTATCCACCAATTTTCCCGTGCCAGCCGGGTTATAAAGGCTAATTACTTCCATTAAATCACTATATCCGTCCTCGTCACTATCCGCGCTATTCAAATCACTGCCAAATAAATATTCCTCTTTATCGGTTAAGCCATCGCTGTCGCTATCAGTACCGGGAATTAAACCGACCACTATAATACTGGGCTCTGTGGTGGTGGCTGTGCTTGTAGCGACGTCATCTTCTATGATTGGCGATACCGAAGTTTCAATCACTGCTTCCGGCTGTTCTGACGGCGAAGCAGGAGGAGTTTTTACCGGCTCAACAGGGGTCTCTTCCAATTGAATATCCGTAGTGGCAGCTGGTGGTTTGGGACTGCTTGGCGCTGCTTTAAATAAATAATAATACAATAAAACGGACACAATAATTAAAAAAATAACACCGCCTATTAAAATAAGGAGTCCTGTTTTTTGCGCGTTGCTTTTCTGCTCATGAATCTCCCTAAACTTTTTTGGTATAGTATAGATTACAACATTTTTTTCAACTTCAGCTTTATAATCTTTCAGTTTGGTTTTTTTTGTATCTGCTGCCTGAGTTTCATCCGTGTCATCTTTCGCGGAGTTTAATAATTTTTTCTTTTTAAATAGTTTAAACATGACTTAATTGCTTAATAATTAGTTAATTAATCTATATAAAATATCTAATTACTAAGTAACTAAGCCCTAATTAACTAATAATTATTTTATTTCAAATAGTCTCCCTTCTCCTTTTGGATTATATCCGCCTTTTACCTCTTCGCCATCCAAATAGCCGTCAGCGTCCGTATCAGAATTAAGAGGATCTGTTTTATAGACTTCAATTTCTTCCCTGTCAAACAAGCCATCGCTATCCGAGTCAACATTATTTATATCCGTTCCTATGGCTATTTCCTCTTTATCTGTTAAGCCGTCTTGATCCGTATCTGTGGGCTGCGGAGTTGAAATTACTGTTTCTGGCCGTGTTAAGCCATTATCTTTAATTATGTCTTCATCCGCCCCGGTTTCCTCAATAATTTTAATATCTTCCGCTTGTTTATCGCTTTCGTCAAGAAGAAAGGAAGCTGGAGTATCAGCATTTTTAAAAAATTTATTAAAACCATACCAACCCCCGGCAAAAACAACAACTGCCGACAAAACAACTAAACTAAAAATTACATGCTTTTTTATATCTAGGCCTTCTTTGTCTTCAGCTTGGCTTAAATTTTCAGGCGATATTGGCGCCTTTGACTGAAAAATCGCCGGCTTCCCCGGAATTGGCATGCCCACCTCCGCGCGAGGCGCTGCTTTTTCAGTATCAGCAAAAATATCTTCAGCCTCGGCGCCTGCGCGCGGAGGTTGTGGAGACGTTGGCGGCGCGCCTTCCGGCGCGGATGGAGCGCTAGCTTTATCGGCGCCTCCCGCTCCTTGATTTAAATTAGTTTTATTTTTGTCAACATCTTCAAACATAAATTTAAATTAAATTATTAATATTTTAAAAATTTATTTTTTTATTACAAAGGCATAGCGCTTAAATCAACGCCCAACGGAAGAGACTCATTGTCATAACTATCAACAGCGGTTATATTTAAATAATACGTAACTCCGTTTGCCAGTCCTGTAATTATCGCGCTCGTATATCCTGAATCAATGTCCTGCGAACCTCCATAGCTTCCTGAGGCGGTTCCATAATAAATCCTATATTTAGCTGTGTCGCTTGTATTGGCTGTCCAGCTAATTGTTACTTCACTATTTCCAGGAGTAACCGTTACGCCCGCTGGCGTAATAGGAGGAATTATATCTGCTAAAACAATACTAGCTTCACTTGAATATCCACTTTCCGCCCCCGTGCCGCTATCATAAGAAGTTACCGCGAAATAATAAGTAGCGCCAATTGATAAACCGCTAATATTTGTTGTCAAAGCATTTTTAATATCAACATAGCTGCTATAATTACCGGAATTCATGCCGTAATACACCTTATAATCGGTCGCTCCCGCAACCGGATTCCATGAAACAACAACTTCACCATTATCGTTATCAGACAAATCAATAACAGTGATGCTTCCGGATGTAATTAACGGAAGAGCCTCACGAAAGAAATAAAATTCTTTTAATAAATTAGTTACAGTTGAAGATCCTATAATTATTGTATTGCTGCTATTAATGGCGGGCAGATCGTCTTGAGTTCCGGTTCCCCCGGAATCTCTACAATAATAAAATTCATAATTAACACTAGGACATGCTGCGCCGCTCATACAGCTAGTTCCAGAATCGCTCCACGGCTTCCATGTGCCGGAAACAACCGGCGGCCAAGGGTTTTCGCATATAAATACCCATGCTTGCGCTTGATCGGAATATATTTCGCCGCCAGCACTAAGATCCTCGGCGCTTCCGGAAACATCTGCGGTGACGGTAATAGTGGCACTGCTGTCAGTAACGCCCGCCTGCGCTTCATAAAGCTGCTTATTATAATCTAAAATAAACGGAGAGGCGCCATCAAGATCGACAACCAAGGGGTTGTCTGATATCCAACTCCAAGTCCATTCATAAACACCTGTTATTTCTGATAAAACCTGGCCATTGCTTGCAATCGCTTCCGCGGTGAATACTGTATCGCTGTCTTTTGCTGTATTAAAACTATTACTATTTGGATTTGAATCATCTTCATTTATATCATCGCTGGTGGTTTGGAATAAATAAGAGCTAGGAGAAACATCTATATAGCTAATTTTACAAACCTCGCCGCTAGTCGCTTGTTTATCCATTGTCGTAAATGACCAAATTTTTCCAGAATAATCTATTGCGTTAAAAGTTCCTGTATCAATACCGTCCATGCTAATAGAATCGTAACTTAAAACTCCTTCATCAACTTCATCACTAGTATCGCTATCCCCTTTTATTATTACGTAATAGGTTGTATTAGCATCAAGAATATTGTTAGGGGAAAAACTTAAAGTTGTTTCAGTGCCGGCAGTATTATCAGCTCCGCTAACCGTACCTGAAATAGCGCAAAAATTACCAGTTAAGGCTGTAACGTTCCGTGAAATAAAAGGAAATATCTTTTTAATAAAATTTAAAGGTTTTATGAATATACGGGCTATTAAACTTTTATTTTCTTTCGCTGTTAAATAAGTTGTGCCTGCCGGACATTGGCCTGTCTTATAATCGCCAACCACAACAATATTTCCCGTAAAGCTGCTCTTATCCATTTTTTGATCAAAAGTGGCTGTAATTTTAGAATTACGGCAAACATTCATAGAGCCGTTATATGGCTGTGGATCTTTTGAGCCGCTGGTTCCTGTATCAATAACTGTCGGCCTCGGCTTACAGCATGTATCTCTAGCGCAACCAACAGCGACCGTATTACCGCATTGGGAATCAAGGGAGCATCCACAACACAATCCAAAATCAGGAGCAGTGCCAGGATTTGTGTCGTCGCATGAGCCTCCACTGCCAGTATCATAATTACAAATTAAGACTGGATTAATTGATGAGCATTGATCATTATTTATATCACAACAACAGTTTCCGCAATTACCAGAAGAAGGAAAAAGCGGTGAATCAGATAAACACGAAAGGCCTAATGTGCATGGACTAGCAGCTAGACATGCGGGTGGACTTACAGGATCTTCGCATGAAGCGCCGGTCGGTAATCCTGAGAGTTGACAAGAGCAAGGCTTAGCAGCCAGAGGATCACAAAATAAACCTACAGATGCACACATATCAATTCCATTTATACCGCATGACGGCATAGTTCCAGAAAAATCACACGGAGTATTTACAATTATTTGTTGACAAGTACAAGGATTAGCAGCTAACGGATCACAAAACGTACCACTAACACAAGTGCCATCGTCCTGACATACGGGAAGAACGCTGGCGTTGCAATTTCCGCCCTGAGGAGTTGCATCAACGCAAGCCCCGCCAGGAACGGTTGTATCACAAACCTTTCCTGTTGTTCCTGCACAATTGCAAGCAGCATCTTTTTCCGCTGGAGTAGCGCCCAGGGCATCACATCCTGTACATACACCAAACCCAGCATTGTCATTAGTTGTATCGTTTCCGCATGAATTACTACAAGTCAATGGCGCGCAACAACTAGGATTAATTCCGCCAAGCGCCGGATAGCCGGCGTTATCATCTATATTACAACAACATTCGCATTTTGCATTGTCCGCGCTTTCACATTTGTTTGTGTTTGGATTGCAAACCGACCCGGCAGAACAAATATCCTGATTTACTAAACATTTTCCTGCGCCGCCGCCTGAATTATCATCAAAACAAGCAAAGCCGCTGTTACAAAAATCACAAGTAGCCGCAGTAGTTGAATCTACGCATCTGTTGCCGGAAATTCTCGTCCATCCGGTAGGACAAGACGTGCTTGTATCCATGTGCCATACAGTATAGACAGTTGAACCATTATCATATTCATCGCAATATATTGTTATCGTATTTCCAAAAACATCAAAATCACTTGAATCCAAGCTACAATTACCGGGATTTGATGTCGGCTGTGTTAAATCAACGCATTTATTTAAACTAACATCATATGTACAGCTCGCGGTACATGCTCCAACACTGCCGCAATCAGAATCAGCGCATCCGCCTGTTATAGTGATTGCGCCTCCGGCGTAAGATGAACATTGGCCCGGTGAATTAGGACAAAAACTGCCAAGGCTGCATTGGCTAAGACTATACCCTGAACATGTGCTGGGGGGGATACTGACGCTTGTACTAAAATCCCATTCATAAACCGAGCTGGAAGCGCCGGCATAGCAATCATTAATATCTATAACCCCCAAAGGAGCGCTTGTGTCAGTCGCGCACATCCCGGCTTTATAAGTTCCGACTGGACAACAGGTTGTCCCGCCACAGTCAGTTGAAGCGGTACAGCTGCCAACCTGAAAATTTATGCTATTGCCCGGTGTTCCGCTTAATTCAACCTGTACAGCGCCGCTAATCGCGTTCTGCGGAACCGTAGTATTTATTTCATCTGCTCCTCCGCTGGTTAATATGGCCAACGGCGGTCCTTGCGGCTGATTTAACTGAAATCTGGTTGCTGTATTGCTTCCGCCCGAACCATCATCAAAATATTCTCCAAACAAGCTAATTAGCGTATTATTCGGACCCATTATTGGGTTAATTTTACATAAGCTTGGAGTAAGGGAAAGACTATTGTCTACATTAAAAGTAGTAGCGCCCGTATCTATTGTCGGCCAACCGGAAATATCTATTTCAATAGGCGCAACACTGTTGCCCATGGTAGGAACTTTTACTATAATCTGATTATCGTTCCAAACGCTATCGGCGCATACCGCCGGAAAGTTATAATTAGCCTGTGTTCCGGCAATTCCAAAATTAACATTACTTCCTCCTTGAGTATTTCCGAACCCGCTTCCGTAAATAGTTACATACTGCCCGGGAGCGCCTTGCGCGGGAGAAAAAGACGTAATTTGCGGACCGACAGACGCTTCCGCGTTTTTTATAAAATCTAAATAATTACTGCTTATCCCTGAATTTAAAACAAAAGTAGAGGTTTTTCCGGTTATGAGATTTGGCGCGCTTGCTTGTCCTTGGGTATTTGAAATGGTAGGAAAATTACTATTAAGCGCGATAACATTACTTGAAATATTTCCAAAATATCCGGTCGTACCTGAATCAAGCCATATGCCTTCATAGGTTAAAATGTCGCCCTTTACTCCATTATTAGGGTTTAATAAACAAAGTCCGGGACGTTGAATCGTATTAACCGCGTAATCAAGATCCGGACCGACTCCGTCCGCGCTTTGTGTATCGTCCGTAAAGCTATTCGCGGCCGTAACCATAACTCTATAGTTAGAACCCATTCCTTGAGCCAAGCCGGACGGCTGAACTGCTATAATCTGATTATCGCTCCAATTATTAGTACAACTTAAATTTACTGAATCGGCCAATAAGGCCTGTGTCCAAGTTATTCCATCGTCATCCGAAAAATCAACTCTGCTTCCTGTTCCAAAGGCGCCAAAATATCTTCCGCCAATAGTTACTAAATTGCCGTCAGTGCCGTTTGGTGTGCTGGTATCACAAGTATCGCTCGCTCCGCAATCGCTATCTGTCTGGCAAGAAGTATTTAAGGCTGCCTTACAAAATCCTCCCATCGGAGTAACCCAATCAATTATCGGAGAATTCTGGCAAATACAACAGCTTCCAATCGCACCATATCCTGCCGCCGCGCAGCTAGCCGCGTCTGAGCCAAAAGAAGAACAGAAACTTGAAGAGCATAAAGTGTCGTCGCAGCTTGATGCCGGCATATTAGCAGCATCAACAGCGCAAGCCGCCCCGGAACATGCCGCGCAATTAAGGCCTCCGCAATCAATGCCGGTCTCTCCATTCGCGACATCCTGAACTCCATTGCAACAATGCCCATCTCTCATTATAAATGACTTGCCGTCAACGGCCGTATTAGAATCTAAATCATACGCAGTAGCTGATAAAGTGTATGTTTGGCCGGCCGTATAATTAGTTGAAGTCGGCCACCATTGTACTGTTTGATTAACGGGTGATTCAAGCCAAGACGCGCATAATCCGGTACAAGCTACTACTGTTGAAGTTACAAAATCAAAAATATCGCCGCCAACGTCAAACACTACTTGGCTTACTCCGCTATCGTCAGTAGCGTTAAACCCCAAATCAATCGCAACCGCATCATCTACACAAATTTGAGGAAGAGGAGAAGGAAGAATAGAGACTGTAGGGCTAGCGCAATCAACCGTATTGCCGACCACAAAAGCAAGGTTGCAAGAACTTCCCGCGCATGTAAGAGGAACTAATCCTGTTAAATTAAATATATTTCCCTGAACGGCTAATGCGGTTATGGTTTCGCCGGCTTTAAAACATTCTATCGCGCCGCACGCATTCGCCGGACAAGTTCCCGACGGCTTAAATTCAACTAATCTGCCTGCTGTATTATAATTACCCGCAACTGTGCCGTTTGAATCGTCTACTGTAAAGGTATTGCCATCAACAGTCGTTCCGTCTACATTCTGATTAAAACTATAACGTATTACCGTATTCATCGGAACTGTTATTGGAGTAGCAAGGTTGGCCGGCTGGATGCTTTGAACAAATAAAGTGTTGGGAGTTACGCAGCTTGAACCTACGCATGTTCCCCAAAAACCGGCTGTACAAATTTGATTACCGCCACAACCGCAATTCTGAGTTGTACCGCTGACACATGGTGTTCCGCCCCCGCCTCCTGTAGCAATCAACAGCCTATTTAAAATAAAAGTAGTTATAAGGAATGATGATAAAATTATAAGAAGGCCTATAAGGGCGCCGACTAATATCTTTTTCGCCTTTTCAATATTGTCCGCGTTTCCGCCCGCGGTCATCCATAGCCAACCTGAATATATTACAAGTCCAAGCGCGATAATGCCTAAAAACCCTAATGCAACTCTTATTACATTAGCGATTATAATGCGCGGATCTTCCTCTCCAAGGCCTATTGTGTTGCCTATTTGATTTTCCGTTCCTCCGAAAAGAAGAGTATCCGCGCTCTGAGCCAAAACAAAATTACCAACTATAAAAATAGCCATCATTAAACAAATAAATATAATCAATTTTTTTAAACTTTTAGGCATTTATTATAATTTTAAATTTTTATTATGGGCATGGAACTGTAGACGGAACGCCTCCGCAACAATTAGGACTTCCGGCGCATGGCCCCGGTCCGGAACTTGGATTAAAACAATTTTGATAAATATCATTTACCCCTGAACCGACTTGCGACCGATAGCTGGTTGCGTCAGAAAACATAGAATGGTTAATAAACGCTTTTGTCATATCAGGATTTCCGTCAAGCGGTAAAGTAATATCCTCAATATTCTGCTTTGTTATCCAATAACCCAAGGGGCTTCCTGAAAAATTCCAAATATTTATAAACTTATGATTTAGGCTGTTGTTGCCCACTGTTACTGTTTTACTTCCCGTCCTTAAACTACTTGACATCATTATCTTATTAAACTCAATTTCAACCAAATCACTTAACAAAATACCTGCCTGATCAATGACTGGCAAAACATTAGTTATATAAGGAGGGGTTGTGTCTAAAATCCCGCTAATAAAAAATGACCATCTATAATCATCTCCCGCTACCGCTACCGGTATATTTTCATCATAAAAAGATCCCGTATTATCAGCATCGCCATCCCTATTTCCATCCAAAGAATTTAAAGCTACATCCATAACACCATTAAACGGCACGGCTGATAGCGGATAATTTTCGTTTAAAGAGTTTTGGCACGTTCCTGCCACACAAGTAATATAAGGCGGCTTTGAAGCGCAATCAGAACTAGCTCCACAAATTTCTAATGAAGCCGCTATTAACTCTACTCGCAATTGGCTGTCGCTAGGCAAACAATAAATATTATTTCCACATGTGTTTGCCCCGCAAACATTATCCGAAATAAATTCAACTGTTTTATATTGATTTGATGCTTCAAAACTACCCGTTAAACAGCTATCCGTACCGGCTGAATTGCCGCAGTCAGTTACATAAGTGCCACGAGAGCATGGTTGCCCGTTAGCATCAAAGCATTTCACCGCAATATATTTATATAAATTAGCGGCGTCTCCGGAAACAGTTAACGGATTTATAGCTTCGTTAAAATTAACCTGAATTACGGAATTTCTCGGTTGGTCGGGCTTGTCTTTTACTGTTGTTGAAGTAACTAAATCTAATCCACCGCTCATAGCTTGAATTACGAGTCCTGGATTGCTCGCGGACAAAGCTATGCTGTTGCCCGCCGCCCCTGCCGTGGCTGCCGTAATACTAATTAAATTTCCGGCGCTTGTGGCGCCTAAATCAGAACGCGCGTTAATTGTTGATGCTATATTAGCAGCCGTTTCATTAACGCCCGCTCCTGCCAATATTTCATTTGCTCCAACAGGACCGGGTGAAATAAAAGTATAAGGCGTTGAACCTACTGTTAATATGTCTGCTTGCGTCTGAGCTATTAAAGGTATGCTCCATGAATTTCCGGCAAAAATATTTCCAGAAGTGACGGTTAATGTAAAATAATTATTAAAAACAACGTCTGAACCGCCAAAAATAGAAGAGCCAAGCAAGACGGTTCCTTTGTTAAGCTGGGCGGTTATACCGTCAGTTAAAACCGACACTGTTAAAATTCCCGTTTCTTGGCTATTTATGTCCGCCGCGGCTGTTGCCGGACTTGAACCGCCCATAGCCGTAACTGTGCCCGTATATGCGTCCGCGTAAATATTCGGCTGGCTGTTTACTGTAATATTGCCAGTCGCCTGTACCGCCGACTGAGTTGATCCTGCGACGTCTCTAATATCATCCGGTACTGGAAATATTCCTCCACTTAATACTTGTGGCGGAGTCAAATCTATTTTATTGCTTACTTCAAACTGCCATTCCAGCCAATCAGGGCTGCATGTTTTAAAAATACCGGGAAAATTAGGATCAGTGGGATTAAGTTTCTCTATATTATTTGTTAAATGCGTTGTATACCAAATAAATTCCGAAGGAGACCCAAGCCAAGTATCAAACATAAAAACAAAAGTTTTATTGTCGGTAGTGAAAACTTTAACGTTAGTAATGGCTGTTGGGCAAGTAGCCGGCGATGTGCCGCAATTGTCTTTAGTTTTTGATATTATTATATTATTAATATCTATGTAATCGCCATCACACTTACCATTATTATTGCCGCCCGCGTCATCGCAAATTGTAGAATATTTAATTTCTTCTTTAAACGTAATTATAATTGAAGTGTTCCTCGGAACATCTTTTTGATTTGGTTGAGGATACGTGCTTTCAACCGTACAGTTGCCTATCGCGCCGAACCCCGTGCCTGTTCCGGGGCCGCCTCCGGAACCGGGGCCGCCTCCGGAACCGGAGCCGCCTAAAAGCCTATTTAAAATAAAAGTGGCTATGCCAAACGACATTAAAACAATTACTAGGCCGATAACAGCATTTTTTAAAATATTTTTAGCTTTGGTTATCTGATCTTCGCTGCCTCCGGAAGTCATCCAAAGCCAACCGGCATACATTACTAAAACAACGGCAATAATTCCTAAAAATCCTAAAAATATTCTAATCATTCTAGCTATAATAATTCTTGGATCTTCGTCGCCCAAACCAATAATATTACCGACTTCATTTTGTGTTCCGCCAAAAGCAAGCTCATCAGAGCTTTGCGCTAAAACAGGCGCGGATGGAACAAAACTTAAAAATAAAAAAATAGCTGCCGCAAAAACACCGGCAAAAGCTATTTTTATATTAATTTTATTTGTTGAAGCAAGCATAAAAAATTATAAAATTAAAAATGAAATTTTTTAACTTTCATTGACTAATCCACAATAATATTATTTAATGATATTATACCATAAACAAACAACCGATTACAAATACGGGAAATACATACAAAGTAGAATTGCGAGAAAACAATTTAAAAGTAAAGCGCTATAATCAAAAACAAGCATTAAGCACTCGCATAATCGCAATTCATAGTATTAGCATATAATTCGTAGATTCGCATTATACTTATGACTATAGAACAAATTATTACAAAAGTTAAAAAAAATAATCCAAAAAAAGATGTGGAGTTATTAAAACTGGCTTATGATTTTGCCGAAAAAGCTCATAAGGGTCAAAAAAGGCAAACCGGAGAACCATATATTCAACATTCACTTCATACTGCTTTTATCTTGGCGCAAATGAAAGCCGACATTAACACAATTATCGCGGGAATTCTTCATGACATTCCTGAGGATACAAAGCATACTTTAGGAGAAATAGAAAAAAATTTCGGCAAAGAGGTGTCCACTCTTGTTAGGGGTATAACTAAATTAAGTAAAATTAAGTATCGCGGTGTAGAAAGATATGTTGAAAGTTTAAGAAAAATGTTTCTAGCTATGGCTAACGACCTAAGGGTTATAATAATTAAATTTGCTGACCGCCTGCACAATTTAAGAACTCTTGATGTTTTGCCGGAAAAAAAACGAGAAAGAATCGCCCGAGAAACCCTGGAAATTTACGCTCCTATTGCCGGCCTCTTAGGCATGTGGCACCTTAAATGGCAAATGGAAGATTTGTGTTTTAAACATCTTTATCCGGAAGAGTTTAAAAAAATTGAATATAAATATGAAGTTGAAAAAAAAGTAGAACGCAATCAATATATTAAAAAAGTTAAAAACATTTTAAATAAAAAATTAAAAGAAGAAGGTGTTGAAAATTCTATAACAAGCAGATTTAAGCATTTATTTAGTATATACAAAAAAATGCTTGCAAAAAAAAGAAAATTTGATGAAATTTATGATGTTTTCGCATTGCGCATTATTGTAAAAAACATACCTGATTGTTATAAAGTTCTTGGAATTATTCATACGCTTTGGAAGCCTAAATCAGATCGTTTTAAAGACTATATCGCCCTGCCTAAACCAAATGGCTATCGCAGTCTTCATACTACTGTTTACGGTCCTGGCGGTAAAGCTACCGAATTCCAAATTAGAACCAAAGAAATGAATAATGAGGCTCTGTACGGGATTGCCGCTCATTGGTATTATAAAGAAAGTGAGGGTCGTGGAAAAAATATATCCGCGCTTAACCATGTAAGCGGACAAGTAGATAAGTCAAAGCAGCCTCATTGGATTAAAGAAATATTAGATCTTCAACTTAATATTAAAGACACTCACGATTTTATTAAACAAGTAAAATTTGACGTGTTTCGGGATCGTATTTTTGTTTTTTCCCCAAAAGGGGATGTATACGATTTGCCGGAAGACGCGACTCCGATTGATTTTGCTTATTCGGTGCATACTGATATTGGCAACAAATGCGCGGGAGCCCTAATTAACGACAAAATGACTCCTTTAGACGCTAAGCTAAAAAGCGGTGAAGTGGTTGAAATAATTATTGATAAAAACCGTAAATACCCTAACCGCGACTGGCTTAAATTCGTTAAAACGCAAAAAGCCCGCAATAAAATAAAACAATCTTCAAGGCTTTCAAGACTGGAAACCATTAAAAAATTTATTCCTAAAATATAATTTATCTATAAATCAAAATCGCCTTAGGTTTTACTAAAGCGATTTTTTCTTTTTAACTAACATTAGCTAAAATTAACATAACTTAACCCAACTATGTCAAAGCCAAATAGAAATGTCATAGTCTGAGCCAAATAGAAATGTCATACCCCCTGTTAATTATTGATTTTTAAAATTATACTATTGACAAGTATACAAATATTTGTTAGTTTTAATTAAACATATTTTTCTGTTATGTATATGAAAAAAAAATAACTATCAAACAAGGAGGATAAAAATGAATTGTAGTCATCAGAAATCATCATGTGAGAGTTGTGGAAAACAATTTTGCAGAACCTGCAATACGCCTGAGGCTGTTGAAGATAAATATGTTGAGTGTGAGCCTACATGCCCACATTGCCACACTTTGCAAAAGGGAATACAATACGACTAGATAGATATGTTGAAACTGAGCCTACATGCCCACATTGACACACTTTCAACTACAACTGAAGTGGAAGAAGTTATAAGTTATGCCCAGAGTTTACGCTCTGGGCTTTTTTTATTTATAATATTTTCTCATCTTCTTAATATTTAATATTAACTTTTTCTCATACTCTTAACTAATAACCCTCCCAACAAAACAATAACAGCCGTGGCAACAACCAATAAATATTTAAATAATTCTATTTTTTTGTCTATAGCTTCTATTGCCCATTCATTGCTCTCCGCAGTTTCTCCTAAAATTCTCCCTTCTTCTCCTGTCGTACTTTCAACGTCTTTCTTAATAATATCGTCATCGCTTCGCGGCATAATCCTAATCCCTGACTTTGTTCTACTAACAATCCCCGTAACTTTAATAATTTCTCCTTCATTAAAACTCTTTGGATTAATGCCGGTCGTCTTTTTTAAATAAATCAAGACTTCGTCCAGTCCATCGTCAAGATAAATACTTGAGCTTTTTCGTTCTACAATCTCTCCGGTTACTTTTATTAAACTCCCAATGTACTCCTCGTTAATTTTATCGCAAGCCGTCTCTTCGGCAATCGGCTCGCCAGCGTATTCTAAAATATTTATATCTTGCGCCTCTTTTGTTTTTAAACGCAATTCTCCGTTTACCTCCGATAACTCACCATGCACCTCAACATAATCCCCCACGCGCAAATTAGGAAAATCTTTTTTATAACTATAAATTTGTAATCCAGCCATCTTTAACAAACCCTCCTCTGCATTCTCCCTCTCCTTAGTAAGGAGAGGGTCGGGGTGAGGTAGGGAGGGGGTCACTATATAAAAATACTGCGACCCTAAAATTCCCGGTAAAACCGCTACAACGCCTTTTACTATAACTAAATCCCCTGCTTCAAATTCTCTAATTTTTTCTAGAGTTGTTATAGCAGGCTCCGAGAGCCTTTCAAGGGCTCTCGGAGCCTTGATGTTTGAAACCCCCAAAACTTTAATATCTAAATTACTATCCGCTACACTAATTACATTTTCTTCTGCAGGCGTTATGGCCGTAGTCCAGAACCATTTTCCATTTTGGCCGCGCGCGTAAGATTCGCCCTCAAAAGACGCTTCATATTCAACTTCATCAATTAATTCATCTAAATCATTATATAATCGCACAGCGTCGTTAGAATTATTTAAAGCTAAGCCGCTTTCCGCTCGTTCAACTAAATAATATGTATTGCCCAAAAGCCAAACATCATCAACGAATTTATACGGTTTGCTTCCGCCCTCTATATCGTCTAACGTCCAGTTTAATAAATTAATTTGCTCACTGCCTTGATTATATAATTCAATAAATTCTCCTTTAGCATCGCTCCCCTCGGGATTCGGTAAAAACTCATTAATAATAACCCATTCCAATGAACTCCCCTCTCCCGCGCCTGTCCCGAGCGAAGTTGTGGGAACGTAAGAAGTGGGGGAGGGGTCGGGGGAGGGGGCGATAGAAACAACTCTCACAATTTTTTCTTCTTCCACTTCATTTTCCCCGTCGTTCACAATTAATTTAACAGTATAAGCGCCAACACTCAAAAAAGTATGCTGTGGAATCGGTAAAATATTCGTAAATCCATCGCCAAAATCCCAGCTATATTTTAATTCATCTTCATCTTCATCAACCGTATCCGAGCTGTCAAAAATAATCGGCACGCCAACTTGCGCGTCTTCCGGACAATCAAAATTAACTTCGGGCGGATGATTTATTGTTTTAATAATATTTTCTTCTCCGGCAGTAACCATTTCTGTCCACGACCATTTATGATCCGAAGCTTTAGCGTAGGACCAATCTTCAATTGCCTTTTCATATTTAATAATCTGAAACGGCTCATCTTTTTGAGGCTGAAATAATTTAACGCTGTCACCCGTATTATTTAAAGCTATTTTACTTTCACTCCTATAAATAACTAAATGCCCATCAGGACTAATTATTCTCTCTTCTTTAAATTCAAATCTTTTTTTACTTTCGTCTCCTAATCTCCATCCTAGTAAATTGACGTCCATATCTCCACTATTATATAATTCAATAAATTCATCTTCATTATCGCTCCCCTCCGGATTAGGAAAAATTTCTGAAATTATAATATCATCGCTATAATCGTAATCTCCATACTCTAAATTTTCCGTTTCAGACTCTTCATCTTCAATTATATTGCTCTCGCCTTTTGTCGGCGAAATAGTAATCGCAAAATCATTTTCATTATTATAACTATTTTGTCCATCAAATTTTCTAGCAACCGAATTGGGATCGCCTATTACTGGCGCGTTATTATCTAATTGGCCATCATCCCACTCTCCATAAGCCACCTGATCAATTAGATTATCAGACGCATCACGCAAAATAATTATATCTCCTTTATTATTTAAGTTACCGCTTGGTTTTTCAATAACAAAAAATCTATCACTTCCCAAAAATCCAATATCGCCTTCTAAATTTGTTTTAGCTCCACTTCCCTCATAAACAGACCATCCGATTAAACTAATTATTTTACTGGTCTTATTATATAATTCTATCCATTCTACATCTTCGTCATCCGGATCACTAACGAACTCGTTAATAACGACATCTCCTAGTTTAGAAGTAGCGCCATCAGGAGGCTCATCAGGTTTTTCTTCTGGCTCTTCTGGTTCATCCGGTTCTTCGTCATCGGTTGGCGGATCATCTTCGTCATCTTGCGCATTATTTTTTCCGACTGAATTATCCGCTCCCGGCGTGCCATTTTCAAGAAAACTCTCCGACCAATTACTCTGACTATTATCACCTTGAGGGTCTATCTTTTCTAATGTTCTATTATTCCCATTTCCGCCCCAACTATTCTGATAAGTGACTGATTTAATTTCTTTGTCCTCTTTATCCTCTGAATCAAAAATTTTTAAACTACTACTTGCATTCTTTAAGCTCATTGCTGTATCAATAACTGTCCCTAAAAATCTTTCATGGTTAGTTAAAAAAGCTCCAGCATCATCAGCTAAAATTACATATTCATTGATTCCAATTTTGAGGGATCCCTGTCCCCCATTTTTTGGTGGTTCATTTAAAATATGGTTACTGCCATCATTAAATTTCCAACCTGTTAAATCAATTTCAGATCGGAAGAGCACACGTCTGAACTCCAGTCACACTGATATATCTCGTATGCCGTCTTCTGCTTGAAA
>CAJVWV010000008.1 GCA_913009695.1 uncultured bacterium | reverse complement strand
TACTGGAATGCGGGTGTGGGTAATGTTCAGGTGAGGATATCTTCGGGTTCGGGAACCGGAATTTACTGGAATGGTTCCGTCTGGCAGTCGCTCGCGCCTGACGCCGCCTGGCAGGCCTCTTCCCTGTGGGCTTCTTCCTGGACTTACACGTCTCTGACAAGCGCATTTTCGGACGGTTTAAGCTATGTCGTAAATTCGCGGGCGAAAGACGACACGACGTCCGACGGAACGAACAATCCGAACGTGGAACTGTCGATAACGACGCAGACATTTACTTATGACACAATAGAACCTGTTTCCGAAATGACTGTGCCGGCCGCAGGGATTTATTATGAAACGATGAATAATACTTACGGCACTGCTTCGGACACCCCGCCGGGAGAGGTTTATAAGGTTGAAATTCAGATAAAAAATATTCAGGCGGATCACGCTAATTATAATAAATACTGGGACTGGTCAAACACTATCTGGAGCGCCGCGCCTGCGCAGTCGTGGTCGGATGCGATTACTCCCACAGGAAATAACTGGAATATTACTACCTCGGGGGTTGCCTGGGAGGCGACCGCCATAGGGGTTCAATATGAAACATATTTCAAGGCGACGGACAAAGCAGGCAATGTCGAAACGGAGAATCTGCATTCATGGTATTTCAAATCCCCGTATCCGACAACTGTTATCACCGAGCCGACGGGAACGGATTTAAATCCGAATTATTATTCTGAACCAACCCAGATAAAAGGCACCGCCGACACCTACACTTACGCGGATGCTTTTGAAAAGAATTACGGACAAGTAAAAACGTTCCGGGCCGGCAAACATGACGTAAAGTTAGGCGATAAAGTTACTGTTACTGCAAAAGTGATCGGGACTGATAAGTTCTCTGGCAAAGAAATATCTGTTATCAAAGGCGGAAAATGGGTTAAAACAGATAACGGACATTTCTCAACTACAATAGATACATTGCAGAATGGAAAATACTACATCGTTAGCTTGAGTAAAAGAAGAGATATTGAGTTCAGTGTAACGGTGAAGAGAAAAGTGGTTCCAGAGCCAAGAAGAGAATTTTTTGCAAGCCTATATTAACTTCCGTTTCAAACTACTGGGAATAGTCTATACTATTCCCTTTTTTTTTTATTAATGATATAATTAGAATATAAAAAATATCTTAAAATTATTAAATATGACAAAAAAAACAATATTTTTATTATCAATATTATCACTTTTTATTTTAATAAATTTTAATTTTGTTTTATTATGTAATGCTGCTGATGAAGGACCTATATCTAGTGAGGCCCTAGACACGAGCAAACCCGTCACCCTCGACAATCCCCTTGGCAAGACAACAACACCTGAGGTTCTCATGGGCAACATCATTCAGGCTATTTTAGGTATAGTCGGTTCTATTGCTTTAGTCATGGTTATCTACGGAGGTTTTATCTGGATGACTGCCGCGGGCAATCAGGAAAAAGTAACTAAGGGAAGAGACGTTTTAGTTTGGGCGGCCGTTGGGCTTTTCATTATCTTTTCCTCCTACGCATTGGTGAAATTCGTTTTTACTGGTTTAGGGGTTTCTTGACCCCCCCCAACCCCCCCCTTTTAAAGGGGGGTTTTATGAAGCGGACTGTTTGTCCCGACGTTTTGGGACGGACAGTTTGCCAGCAACGACCGTGAACTGTCCATTCAGTCGCTCCGCTCCGTCATAAACAGTCCATTAAATAAATGGAATTTAATTTACTCTTGACAATATATCTTTAAAGATATATAATGAAGTTAATAAAATATGTTGAAAATAATTTATTATGTAGATAGCGCAAGCGGCGAATCGTCAATTAGGGAGAATATTAATAATATTAAAAAAGATTCAGTTAGAGCCAAAGTAAGAGCTTCTATTATGTACGCGGCAGAAAACGACGGCAAAGCGGCGAGCATCATTACCAAGAATATTCGCGGTTATCATTTTTCGGAAGTAAGAGTAAAGTTTTCCAGAGATTTATACAGAATTTTATATTTTATTTGGCGAAACGATAAAATGGTCCTGTTGCATATGTTTGTTAAAAAAGAAAATCAAAAAACTCCGGAAAAAGAATTAATAGAGGCTGAAATGAGGTATAAAAATTTTATTAATAATATTAGATTATATGAATAAGAATAAAATTAAAAAAATAGCCAATTCGTTTAATGGCGACTTGGCAAAAGATTTAAAAAATCCTAAATTCAAGAAAACTTTTAACGAAGAAATGTTAAAGTTGCAGATAGCGGAGCAGATTATCGCTTTGCGCAAAAAACGACGCTTAACGCAAAAAGATTTAGCGAAAAAGATTAATACCACGCAAGCCGTTGTTTCAAGAATTGAAAACGCGCAAGTTTATCCAAGTACTATAGTTTTACAAAGAATTTGTAATAAATTTAATGTGAATGCTAAGTTTGAATTTTGTGAATTGTAATTTTATGTCGTTTATCTGTTTGCGTTCAAACTTCAGAGGACTGGTATAGATGACTTGCCGGTAATCAGGAAAAAGTAACTAAAGGAAGAGATGTTTTAGTCTGGGCGGCCGCTGGGCTTTTCATTATCTTTTCCTCCTATGCGTTAGTAAAATTTGTATTTACGGGTTTAGGGGTTTCATAATAATAATAGAATTATTCTGTTATTCGCAAAAGCTTCGGTCGCACGTCGCCATAGCTTTAGCGACGGCACGAGGACAGGTCCTCCTACGCGCTAGTAAAATTTGTATTTATGGGTCTTGGCGTGCAGTAATTTACGTATTATAAATTACATATTAAAAAAAGGCGATTAATCGCCTTTTTTTATTTGACAAATAATTTTTTGTTTTATATAATTGTAATACAAATTATTACAATTAATTAATTCAACAAAATTTATGAGAAATATAATTAATATATCTTTGCCCGACACTATGGCAAAGACAGTAAAAAAAGAAGTTAAAAAAGGCGAGTTTGCTTCCACTAGCGAATTTTTTCGCCATCTTATTCGTTTGTGGAATACGCGTAAACTGGCGCAAGAATTAAATAATGACAAGAAAGAATTTGAAGCAGGAAAAAGAAAAATATTAAAATCTCTTAAAAATTTAAGATAATGGAGATACTCTACTTGCCAAAATTCGTAAAGCAATACAAAAAATTACCTGATAATCTTAAAAATTCCGCTGAAGAGAAGGAAAAGATTTTCCGCAGAGATCCTTTTGATAAAAGACTGAAAACCCATAAACTCCGTGGAGAATTAAAGGGATATTGGTCCTTTTCTGTAAATTATAATTATAGAATCATTTTTGATTTTATTGGCGATAAGACAGTAAGATTTTACTCAGTCGGAAACCATGATATTTATGAATAAGAATAAAATTACAGAAACGGCGGAAGAAGTCGGAAAAATGATTTGGAGTTTATTAAAATAGATAAATTGTTATGTGCTATGTGTTACGTGTGGCGCGCCACTGTTGCGTTATTTATGATTTTTGTTATTATTAAGTTATAACAATACATTAAAATTAATTTAAACTATATGGCTCATAATATAACCATAGATGATTTAGCGGTAATAATTAAAGATGAATTTGAGAAGACTGGTAAACATTTTGATAAATTAGAGAAAGGACAAAAAAATTTAGAGCAGGGGCAAAAAAATTTAGAGCATGGACACGAAGACATTAAGCTTAAGTTGTCTAATGTCGCTTATCGTTTTGAGCTGCAGGAATTGGAAAATACAGTTAAGGATATGCAAAAAGAAATTGGACTCTTAAAACAAAAAATGGCAGCAAGCTAAATATTTGTTGTTATTTTTGTGTAAAATTAATTTTATGACATTAACTCCTGAACAATTTATGTTATATGTTATGTACTATGTGTTACGCGACCAACAATGCCGCTCCTATCGCTCCGGCATGTTCGCCTAATTTTGCTTTTTCTATTTTAATTTTCTTTTTTGATTCCGGGTTCATAATATAATTTTTCATTATTTTTTTTGTTTTAGGCAAGAACAGGTCACAGGCCTCTAGTCCGCCTCCGCCGATAATAAATATTTCAGGATCAATTAAATTTACGACGTTAGCGAAAAATATTCCTAATAACTCTCCAATATCGTCAAAGGCCTTTTCAGCCAATGCGTCAGCCCTGTATGCTTTTTGGGCTAGCTTAAATAGGTTGTGTTGTGTTAGTTTCTGATACATTATTTCTAAATCAACCTTTTCTTCTCCGTTCATAATAAATCGGCCCGGTTCGTTAGCGCCGCCATGGCTGCCGTAATATATGCGGTTATTTACAAACCATCCGCCGCCAATGCCGGTTCCGATTGTTAGACCATAAATATTACTATATTTTTTCCCCGCGCCTAATACGCTTTCCGCGCGGGCAAAACAATTAGCGTCGTTGTCCATTATCGTTGGAACGCCCCTTCTTTTTTCAATTAGCTCTGCTAATTTTATTTTGTTTAAAATTTCTAAATTCGGAGAATTTTTAGCGATTATTTGATTTTTAAAATCAACAATTCCGGCAACCGCTATGCCAATTCCTTTAATTTTAATTTTATCTTCTTTGGCCCTTTCAAACAGAGGGTCAATTAAGGCCCCAATCATAATGACAACATGATCTACGGTGTCTTGCGGAGTCGCCAAAGTATAATCGGCCAAGATTTTGGAGCCGTCAAAAAGAATAGCGGACATTTTGGTGCCCCCAATATCTATGCCGATAGTATAATTATTTTTTTCTTTTTGCATATTGTTTTTATAGAAAATATATAAATCCAAATTTCAAAATCCTAATGACAAATCAATGACTAAAGTCCGAAATTAAGAAATTTTTACATTTGGATTTGATTTGGCATTTGAGCTTTGACATTTTTATTAAAATAATTTTCTCGCTTCTTCCCACAAACTCGGATTATTATTAACTTCCTTTTCCCAATACCACCACTCAACTCCCCATAAGTAAAATTCATTAAATCCAGTTTTTCTTCCAAATTCCAGTATTTCCCTGAATTTTTGTAAATTCATTGTGCGGTCCCTTTCTTCTTGCGTGGCGTACTGATAAGGAACTTTTGTCCATGGTTCGGCCTGCAATTCTATCACTATCCATTTATCAGGTTTTGCGAAAAGCTTGGTTATATTTTTTTTAAATCTGAAAAATCCCGGACTTATCGGATAATGCACATATCTTTTTAAGTGTACAGAATACGTATCTCTATACATTGTTGTGCCAAAAATATCCGCGCGTTTCGCGGCTCGTACCCAAATTGATAGCTCTCCTGAATCGCTTATGACTATGGGTCGAGAATCAATCGCGCGTACTGCGGCGATTTCTTTATCTAATAATTTGCTGTCTAATTTTGGGCAATCTCCGAAATGGGACAAAAAAGGCTCATTTTCTACCTGCCAAGCGACAATCTGCTTATTGTTTTTATACCTTGTTATAGTCGCGTTAATATATGATAATATTTTTTCCTCTTTTTTTTCTTTAGATAAATTATTAATCCAATCAGGAAAATGGCATTCCGGCCAGCGTGGAAGCCGTCCGCCAACCGCTAAAATTATTTCAACCTCTCTTTCGCTCGCCTCTTTAATTTGCCAATCTAAATCTTCCCAACTGTAAATATTTTCTTCAAAGTTTATTTCATCCCAGTAAGCCGGTATCCTTAATTTTTTTACGCCCAAATCATCAAGTATTTCCAAATAAACTTCCTGCCAGTCAAGATTTAAGCTTTGGGCTTGTTTTTTGGAAAAAGTTATACCATACTTGAGTTCGTTTTTATTATAGATATGTCCGCGGCTAAATAAAAATATGGAAAATAAAAAAACTATTAAAATAAGAATTATATTTTTTAATTTTTTAATTTTTTTGAGCACCCTTTTAAGTTAAGTGTTATGTTATATATTTAAGGGCAGTACCATTTATATGATGAAACCCCGGTAACATCAACTAGACAATTACCAATAAAAGTTGTTATAGACCACGCCGCGAGAACTATTATTAAGCCTATAATAGCCATTTTTATTTGGCTCATTGCTTCAGTTACTTTTTCTTCATTGCCCGCGGCAGTCATCCACTTGTAGCCGGCTATAACCAATAAAAATACAAAAACAATACCCAGAGCTCCAAGAAGAGCTCGTATAACCCCGGCAACTATTACTCTTATGTCTTCTGGTTTATCGGGATCAATTACTTGAAACGCTTCTTTGCCGATTTCATCCTGAAAATCAGACTGTTTTTGCATGTCCCATAAATTTCCCGCTTCTGCCGCTGGCGCTCCATGGATTAGGGCTATCTGCGCCATTAAAAGAAAAATTGATAAAACAACAAGACTGTTAATTATTTTTTTTGTGGTTGTTTGCATATGGTTTATGTTATAATTAAATTACTTATTTCTATTATACCAAAAATTAGCAAAAAAACAATTTAAATTTTACTTTTAACTTAATATTTATGCGATTGTCTACTAAAGTGGCTTACAATACTATAATTCAGGTTGCTAGCAAGTTCATTGCTACTCTTTTGGGTTTAATCGCGATCGCGGTAATAACTCGTTATTTAGGGTTAGCTGGCTTTGGACAATATACGATTATTATTACGTTTTTGTCTTTTTTTGGAATTTTAGCTGATTTGGGACTAACTCTCGTTACCGTACAGATGATAAGTAGGCCTGACGTTGATCAGGATAAAGTAATTAGTAATTTATTTAGTTTGCGCTTAATTTCGGCGATTATTTTTTTAGGGCTTGCTCCTTTGGTTGTTTTTTTATTTCCTTATGACATAGCCGTAAAAATGGGAGTAGCCGTAACTACGCTCTCTTTTTTCTTTATAGCCTTAAATCAGATTCTAGTCGGAGTATTTCAGAAGAATTTAAGAATGGACAAGGTTTCAATCGCCGAAGTAGCAGGCAGAGTTATTTTAGTAATAGGTGTTTTAATTGCCGTTCGTTTAAATTACGGACTTATTGGCATAATGGTCGCTACGGTGATTTCTAACGCGATTAATTTTTTATTCCATTACATATTTTCAATTAAATTTGTAAAAATTAAACTTAGTTTTGATAAGGAGGTCTGGAAAGATATTATTAAAAAATCATGGCCGCTTGCCATAACCATAGCTTTTAATCTGGTTTATCTTAAAACTGATACTTTAATTTTATCTTTAATAAAAACGCAGGCCGAAGTCGGTATTTACGGAGCCGCCTATAAAGTTATTGACGTGTTTATTACTATTCCATTTATGTTCGCGGGAATTGTTCTTCCTATAATTACGGCTTCTTGGGCGGAAAAAAATATAGATCGTTTTAAGGCTGTAATGCAGAAATCCTTTGACGCTTTAGTAATTTTAGCCGTGCCGCTTACAATAGGCACACAATTTTTAGCTAAACCGATTATGACTCTAGTGGCTGGAGAAGATTTTAGTTCTTCCGGATCGGTACTACGAATTTTAATTCTGGCCGCCAGTATCATATTTTTCGGTTCTATGTTTACGCACGGCGTAATAGCAATAAACAAACAAAAAAAGATTATTAGCGTTTATATTTTTACCGGCATAACGGCAGTCATCGGCTATTTGATTTTTATCCCCCGTTATTCTTATTTCGGCGCGGCCTGGGTTACGATTTATAGCGAGATAGTCGTTGTCGCCGCGTCAATTTTCTTAGTCTGGAAATACGCTAAATTTTTACCCAATCTTTCTATTTTTATAAAATCATTAGGAGCGTCGGCAGTTATGGCAATGGCCATATATTATATTCAGATTCCTTTTCAGGAATTAAATCTATTTATAATTTTACTTTTATCTACAGTTATATATTTTGCCGCTTTATATTTATTTAAAGGCATATCAAGATATGACTTACGGAATTTAATAAATAAACAATAAAAGCAATTTTTAATTATAAATTAGTAAATAATTAATTGAAAATTGTTTGAAAATTGAAAATTAGAAATTGAAAATTACTATAAATTATGTCTAAAAATATTTTAATATTTAATTCATTACAAGAAAACAACAAGGCTGTTTTTGCTATTTTTGAAGAATTAAAAAATAGAGATTTTTATTTTTTTATTGCTTCTCGCGCGGCTCAACAATGTCTTGGCCCTCGTTTAAATAATTTTTTGAAGCAAATTTTATTTATTATATTACTTCCATTTTTATGCTTAGTAAATTTTTTATATTTGGCTTATTACAAAATTCAAAAAATACAAACTATTATTTGCTTAAATATAAATGAAAAAATAATTATTACTCCGATAGCCAAATTATTAAAAATGAAAGTTGTCTGGACAGAAGACGCGGATTCTGCTGTTTTTAACAATAAGACTTTAAATAAATTTATATCTAAAGCCTATAAAATTATTTCTAACCAAGCAACTATTATAACTTTTAGTAATTTTAATAAAATAAGATTAAAAAATTTAGGCATTAAAGAAAAAAACATAAAAGCAATACAACCGGGCATAAAACTAAACAAAAGAGAACATCAAAATAATCTTTTTAACGAGTTGGCTCAAAATGAAGGAAAGGCTTATAAGCGAAAATTTTTTACAGTTGGCGCGGTAGTTGAATTAAAAAAACCGCAAAAAATAGAAAACTTATTCCAGGCAATAAAACATTGTTTAACGGTAATACCAAACATGCAGTTAATTATAGTGGGAGAGGGAAAAGAAAGAAAAAATTTGTCGTGGCTTAGCAAAAAAATGGAATTGGACAATATAACTTGGTTTGTTGGAGAACAGATTCATCTAAAAAAATGGCTGGATGGTTTTGATGTTTTTGTGGCAGCTTGCGAAGATTTGAGGTTGGCCGACATCAATATTTTGCTTAAAGCTATGAATGCTAAATTGCCGATAATAGGGCCGCAAAATTTGGGATTAGAAGAAATTATTCCGGAAATTAGTAAAAAAAATGGATGTTTGGTTGAGCCTGATAATAGTGAAATGTTAGCGCGCCAAATTATAAAATTATGGCGGGATAAAAATTTACGAGCAAAAATAGGAAAATCAAGCGTAGAAGGGGTTGAAAAATATTTTATAATTGATAGGATGGTAGAGGAATTTGAAAAAATAATTTGATATTTATGAAATTTAAAGTAAAAACAGAAGACTCAAAACAACGTATTGATAAATTTTTAACGAATAATTTATTGGATTCTTCTCGCAGCCAAATTCAAAAGCTATTTAAAGGGGATTGCGTTACCATTAACGAAAAAACTGTGACTAAGCATTACAAGCTGAAAGAGGGAGACATTGTTAAAATTACAAATTACAAATTACAAATTACAAATAAATTAAAAAAAACAAAATTAAAAATTAAAAATTTTAAATTAAAAATCATTGCCAATAACAAAGAACATCTTATAATCAATAAGCCTGCCGGATTAATAATGCATGGGGCGGAGCATATTAAGGATATAACTTTAGTTGATTTAATTTTAAAAAAATATCCTAAAATAAAAAAAGTCGGGGAAGATCCAATAAGGCCAGGGATAGTGCACAGGATTGACAAAGAAGTTAGCGGTCTAGTTGTCATCGCTAAGACGCAGGATTCTTTTGATAATTTAAAGAAGCAGTTTCAAAAAAGAACAATAAAAAAAGAGTATACCGCGTTAGTTTACGGAAAAATTGAAAAAGATAGCGATGAAATAAATTTTCCGATTAGCCGTTCAAGCTTAGGATATAAAATGGCCGCCCATCCTTTAACGATTAAAGGTGATGAAAATATTGAGGCTAAGCGGGCAATTACGCAATTTGAAATTATTAAAAGATTTATTAATTATACTTTAGTAAGAGTGCAAATTAAAACCGGCCGCACGCATCAAATTAGAGTTCATATGGCGGCTTACGGACATCCGATTGTAGGCGATAATTTATATAATACGAAAAGAACGAGAGAGCAAAATAAAAAATTAAAACTGGAAAGAATATTTTTATTTGCTAATGAATTGTCTTTTAACGATTTGTCAGGCGAAAAACAAAGTTTTAAAATTAATATGCCGGATGAACTTAAGAAATTTTTAGAGAAAGTTAAATAATATGAATGAAAAAAATAATATATTTATAATATCAGGGCCGTCAGGCGCGGGCGAGGATAGTATAATAAATGGCTTAGAAAAAGAAATTTTTATTGAAAGGGTAATAACTAGCACTACTCGTGAAATGCGCTCGGGTGAATCACAAAAAAATCCTTATTATTTTATTTCCAGAGAAGAATTTAAAAAGGGAATAAAAGAAAACAAATTTTTTGAATATGCCCAGGAATATAATGATAATTATTATGGAGTAACTTTTAATGAAATAAATAGAATAAGAAGAGGCGGTAAAATTGGAATCTGGAAAATAGAATACAAAGGTGTTATAGCGGCTAAAAAATTAATGCCCAATATTAAAGCTATTTATATAGGCGCTCCGCTTGAAATATTAGAAAAAAGAATAAAAAGCAGAGATAATGTAACCGAAGAATATATTAAAGAGAGAATGAAATATACAAAAGAATGGTTAAAAAATAAATATATATATGATTATGAAATTGAGAATGAAGAAGGAAAATTAGGAGAGGCAGTGAAAAAAACGGTTGAAATTATAAAAAAAGACGCGAATTTGCCTTAATATTGAAATAAATAACGTTTTATTGACAAAAACTGAATAATATTATAATATTACACAAGAAACAATAATTAATAATAATCTTTAATAGGACTTCGTGTTCTATTTTTATATTATAAACTATATGGCTGAAGAAAAGTCCACTTCCGTTCCATCCGCCGCTAAAGCTATGGATGGCAAGAAAGCTGCTGCGGATAAAAAAACCACCGCCACAGCGGGGCAGACGGAAGAAAAAAAAGCTCCTACTGTAGAGAAAAAAGAAAAAAAAGAAAAAAAATCCATTCCCGATCTTAAGCCGGGGATGACTGTTCGTATTTATCAAAAAATTAAAGAGCTTAATATAAAAGGTGAAGAAAAAGAAAGGGTTCAGTATTTTGAAGGAATGATTATAGCGAAGAAGCACGGCAAGGAAAAAGGCGGAACTATTACGGTAAGAAAAGTTTCTGACGGCGTTGGCGTTGAAAAAATATTCCCTTTAAATCTTCCTACTATCACAAAAATTGAAATCAAAAAACAGTCAAGGGTAAAAAGAGCTAAGCTATATTTTTTAAAAAGAGGCTTCAAGAAGAAATTAAAAGAAAAGAAAATTGTTTAAAATATTTTCTTGGCCGCAGTGCTGGAACTGGTAGACAGGTCAGCTTGAGGGGCTGGTGTTCGTTAGAGCGTAAGGGTTCAAATCCCTTCTGCGGCACAGAGCTACGGACGATTAGCTCAGCTGGTTAGAGCACTTCGTTTACACCGAAGGGGTCGTAGGTTCGAATCCTACATCGTCCACAACAAAAAGAAGGCGAGGATTGCAATCCTCACCTTCTTTTTTATTTGCAAAAAACACAAATTAAAGTTAATATAAAAACATGAACCCCGTTAGACATTTTATAATGTTTAGTGGGGATAATTGTTGAGAAAAATCATATGTCTAACGGGGTGGAAAAAATAACAAATTCAGAAAAAGAAACATTTAATTTTGCTAAAAACTTTGCTAAAAAATTAAAAGGCGGAGAAGTTATTGGTTTAGTCGGAGAATTAGGCGCGGGCAAAACTATTTTTACAAAAGGTCTTGCAGCAGGATTAGGAATTAAAAAGCATATTACTAGTCCTACGTTTGTATTAATGAAAGTGTACGAAGTCAAAAGTCCCGCCTACGCCAAGGCTTTGGCGGACAAGCAAAAGTCAAAAGTCAAAAGTCTATGTCATATAGACGCTTATCGCATTAAAAATGCGCAAGACATAACAGCTATTGGCGCAAAAGAATATTTTAATAGACCTAACACTATTACAATAGTTGAATGGGCTGATAAAATAAAAAAGATCTTGCCTAAAAAGACAAAATTTGTTAGCATTATAAATAAGGAGGAAGATAAAAGATTAATTAGATATTAATTAAATTATATGAAACAATCCATTAGAGAAAATTTATATTCTGACGTTATTCGGGATTCAAAATATAAAAAAGAAGGTATGAAAGGAAAATTATCATTTAATAAATTAAAAGAAGAGGCAAGAAAAAAACCTGCTTTTTATAGAGTATTATCAAATCCTGAGAGTAAAGTAATTGAATTAGCAGAAGGAATTATTGAAGGTAAAAATTATTCAGAAGTCCTTAGCATATCTTTAAAGGACTATAAAAATTATGTAAAAGATAGCGGTGAAGATGCGTTTATGCTCGCCGTGATTTGTGAAGAATTAGCGGAACGCAAGACAGGCATAAAAGAAGTTCAGAACAATAATTAATAAAATTAAATAAAGGATATTTAAAATGGTTGATTTATTTCAGCTGTTTTTTTATTTACTTTTAATCATAATCCACCCCAATCCAATAACCCCCAAAACTATCATGGCGTCTGCCAAATTAAAAACCGTAAAATAGCTTAAATCCAAGTAATCAATTACATAGCCGTACTTTAGTCTATCCAATAAGTTACTCATTGCCCCTAAAATAATTATTAATAGTAAGGCTACTTGGTGAAAACTTTTTTTTACAGCAACATAAATTAAATTATAAATTAATCCTAAAATAATAAATATTATAATTATATTTAAAAATTGTCCGTTAAAAGGCAAGGAAAAAGCTATATTTGGATTGCCGATGAATTTTAATTTAAAAAATTCTCCGATAATATTTAAGCCATCTCCAAAATAATTATTAATAGCCAGAAATTTTAAAAATCGATCTAATGAAATAAAAAAGATGATAATTAACGATAGCATTATCATCTTTTTATTATATATATACATGTTATTTTAATTTTTTGATTGAAGTTTGCTTTTGCACGCGACACAAGTACTCGCTACCGGACGGGCAAGCATGCGTTTTTCTCCGATTTCTTCATTACAGTATTTGCATACGCCATAAGTATTGTCCTCCATCCTCTTTAAAGCGCTATTAATATCTCTTAACGAGCTTTCAAGAACCTTTTCAGTGGCAATATTGGTTGTGTATTCACCGATTTCCTGAGCGTTTTCTTCCGGCTTACTTCCTATGTCAGGAAACTTAGTGCGATGTTCACTCTCTCCCGCTCCGTCATCTTCAGTAATATTTTTTAATTCTTCTTCTATCTGAGTTTTTCTCGCAAGCAAGTCTTTTTTAATTTTTTCTATTGTTTTTTTGTCCATATATTTAACTTTCATTGCTTCATTGTCAAATGGCTCCATTGTTGTTGCTGTAAAATAATTATCAAACAATGGAACAATGAGGCAATGAAACAATAATAATTTACTATTTACCTACTATTATTGTATATCAAATTAACACTTTTATCAAGATGTAATTATTGAGGCATAATTATTTTCAAATATAAAAGCGGCCCAGAAAGGGGCCCTTCTTTAAGAATAAAATAGCTCCTGTAACTGAGCCGCATTCCTAAGAATTTTATTTCTGGTTCATCAGGAAGATAAACCATGAAAATCCCTATTCTCAGGATATGAAGCTTTGTCCCGACTTTAAAAGCACGAACTTTTACCTGTTGTAATAGGCCTCAAGCATTTTTTATAATAATTAAGGTCTATTGTTTTTTTGTTTTTGTTTTTAAGTGGCTGTGTCGGTAGCAGCCCTTAGGTCAACTAGTAAAAGCTTATGTTCTTAGTATAACATGCAAAATACAAAAAGTCAATATTAATATATATAAAATTTTATGCTAATTTTAGTCAATAATAATATAATTAATGTTTAGTTATACACATTTTAGTCTAGAAAATTGTGGACTTAAGTTAATTATTGTATAAAATAGTAAAAGTTATCCACAATTAACTTAAGTCTACGTTTTTGTGGACTTAAAAAACCTTATTCGTGTTATTGAATAAGGCTTTTTATTTATTATGAGGCCTGGGCGGGAGTCGAACCCACGAATGACAGTTTTGCAAACTGTTGCCTTAACCACTTGGCGACCAGGCCACGCACCTATTATAATATATCAAATTATTACTTAAAAAACAATATAAACCAAAAAGAACCCATAAAAGGCTCTCGTTATAATGTTTTTTATGTGTTTTACGATTTTTATTCAAGAACCTCAATTTTAGTTGATTTTATGCCAAGATTTATAGCATCGGCTTTTTCTAACATCCATACGTCAATCCTGTTTGAAAATCGTGAATGCATTCTATCCCGAACAACAAACACTCTGTCTCCAAAAAGCTCAGGAATCCTTACTTTTACGCCAAATGGCAGGAAATTAGCCGCAACTGTATCTTCAATGCCATGCTCACACAAATTAAAGTTATTGGCTGTAATGCAGGGAGTGTTGTCAGTTTGACCCGGTTCAGAATTATAAGCTGTAATTACGCGCAAACTAGTGCTTTTTATTGTTAAATCGTTATTTTGCGGTAAATGTTCAATTACTTGATCAACCATCACTTCTTGGTCAATAATAGTTTCTTCCGTTGCCGCGTTAGCTAAAGCCGGCATGAAAAACAAAGCAAAATCAAAACAAAGCACAAAAACCAATAAAATTATTAGTTTTTTAGCCTTTCTGGGTAATATTAGTTTTTTGTGGTTTTGCTTAAGCGCTTCCATATTCTCTTGCTGCCCCCTTTATTAAAGGGGGTTTGGGGGATTAATTCGTTAAATTTTGTATTTTTTCATACAAAAAACCCTATCCGCCTGATATTAACAAGCATGAATAGGGATCTTCTTATAAAACTCTACTTATAGTGTATCATGGATTCTAATTAAGGTCAACCTTGACAGATATTTATAAACATGATATAGTAATATAACAAATTAACAACTACGTTAAATACTGAGGTGCAATCAAAATAAGTTATTAAACTTTACGGTTTTAAAAGTATTTGGTTTAAAAGGATCTAAGACCCTGCGCGCTTAATTGTATTTATAGTATGTACCGGTATACAAATGAGAATTATAAAAATAGTATAACTCGCAGGATTTTAGACCCTTCACGCGCAAATTTTGCATAATCATAAATTGCGCTTCATAATTAAATGTACAATATAGATCTTTATCAAAAACCAATGCCTTTAGGCATTAAAACATATAAATACATTAAATAGGAGGATTGAAAATGAAAAGAATGCAAAATGTTGTGGTTTTACTGATGTTGATGTTCGTAGCAATCATAATGAGTGGGTGCTCCACCCTATATGGGAATGAAGCACAATACGATAATGGTGATTGGTACTTCTTGGGTGGCTCTAGCGAGGTGGCTAGAATAAAACAAGATAAGCTTGCCTTAGAAAAACTTAAAGCTCAGCCAGCGCAGACGATGATGATTAATGGAGCCAGTATGGGATACAAGGGTATAGTTTACAATGCAAACAGAGAAGAGTGTGATATTCGTATTTATGGTCCTGAGACAAAAGGGTTTCTTATGCCACCGAACATGCAGGATACTATATATCTGATACCCGGAGAATATACAGCACAGTCATGTGTAAATGGTAGTTGCGGTAAAAGATCGAAGTTTCGTGTATCAACACAAACTCACAGATTTTTTGGTCAGGACGTGCATTGGTATGCGCGTTGTGACGAATAAATTAGTAATTAAAAAAGAGGGTTTGCCATAAGGCACCCTCTTTTCTATTTGGATTTAGCTTAGTTTTATTGTGGGGGAACTGTTGTCGTTGGTCCTGTTGTGCTTCCTCCTGGCAGATTCGTAAACACGAAATAAGTAATAGCGTAGGCGCTAACTACTATTATTAAACCGATTATTGCCCGCTTTAAGGTATCTTTGGCTTTATTAACTTTTTCTTCTTCTCCCGCAGCAGTCATCCAGTTATAGCCGGCTGTAATTATTAAAATTACAAATATAATTCCAAGAAGTCCTAAGAAGCCTTTTATGACCGCGGCCATAATGCTTCCGACAGAAGTAGTTGGTGCATACCCAGACTCAACTTGAAATGCTTGGCTCTGATTGTCTGTATCAAGTATTAATTGATCAGAAACCTTGGCACTACAAATATTAAAAGCGAACAACGAAAATAATAAAATATTAATTAATAAGTACCTTGAATGTTTTTTATTTTTTTCTTTCATAAAATATATTATTATTGAAATAAGTTTGAAGTCCATACAAATTGCCAAATCGCCCATGCTCCAATAATAATTATTAATCCAATAACCGCCCGCCACAAGGTTTCTTGAGCCTTTTTTAGTTTTTCTTCATTGCCGGCTGCCGTCATCCAGTTGTGTCCGGCGTAAACCATTAAAATCACAAAAATAATTCCAAGCAGGCTTAGAAAGGCGCTAACTACTAGACCTAAAATTGAAGCAAAACTGGTTTCGTTCGCGTCTGCGTATCCTCCTGTGTTTGCTACTGATGTTAGTTTGTCAATCGGTCCTGCCGCGAAAACAAAATAAGGTAAAATTAAAATGCTTACTAAAATAACTAATATTAAAATTTGTTCCGCTACCTTAAACTTTTTATCGCGAATGGAATCCCAATTATTTAATGCTTTTAAAAATTTATTCATATTAAATTTTTTATTAATTTAAGATGTTTTTAATACTCCCGCGCTTATTTTACTTATTACAAAATAACTAATCGCGTAAGCCGCAATAACTATAACTAAACCGGTTATGGCGGCGATAATTACGTTTTTAGCTTTTGTGACCTGTTCCTCATTGCCCTTAGCAGTCATCCATAAATATCCGCCGTAGATCATTAATATAACAAATATTATTCCTAATAGAGAAAGGATAGTTTGGATAACTGTGCCGATTATTGGTTCTACTTCTGATTTTGAAACATCATAGCCGCTTATATTGGCAACCGTATCAATTAATGGTTCGTCACCAGCCTGTTCTGCTGTAAAAGCATTTTTTAGATTAGGAGCATCTTCTATTGCGTTATAATCATTAGGAGCGGCGAAACAAGAAAAGCCAACAAAGAAAGTTGCCAATAAAACAGCTATTTTATTGATATTTAATTTTTTTATATTGTATGACATTAATTATTATTTAGGTAATGCCGCGCCACTTAAATTTTTTATAACAAAATAACTAATCGCGTAAGCGGAAACAACTATAATCAAGCCTATTATCGCGGCATTAATTAGATTTTTAGCTTTTGTAACTTCCTCTTCATTGCCTTTGGCTGTCATCCATAGAAATCCGCCGTAAATCATAAGAATAAGAAATATAACGCCGAGAAAAGAAAGAGCAGCTTTAATAATATTTCCGATTGTATTATTAAGAGCGCTTTCAGAATCATAAACCAATGAGTCAGTGTCATAACCCGCTCCCTGTCCAGTATCAATAAGACCGCTGTTTTCTTCAAAATCAAATTCTTCCGCTAAAACTATATTAATGATTCCAAAAAACAATATAACGAAAGTAATAAGTATAAAAAGGATTTTATTTTTCATATAATTTTAAGTTTGGCCTCCAGTTAAAGTCCCACCGATATACGCCGTAATTGCGTAAGCGGACATTACTATAATTATTCCTATCACCGCGGCGATAATTAAGTTCTTAGCTTTTGTTATTTGTTCTTCGTTCCCTTGTGCTGTCATCCAGAGAAACCCTCCGTAAATCATTAGAATAAAAAATATAACGCCGATAAATGCGAGTAAAGCTCCTATTATTGTTCCTATTTGTTCTGAGATGGGTTTTTGAATGTTCTCAGGAATTGTAGTGCCGCCTCCAAAGCCCGTCTGGGCGGTTGTATTTAGTCCACTTAAAGCATCTTCAGCTCCGGTTTCCGCTATTACGCCTTGCGCTACGAATAAAAAACTAAAAACAAAAACTATAAGTATAAATAGAAGTTTTTTTTGATTTTTTGGTAAATACATAGATTATATTTTTACCCAGTTATCACAAAGTGGTTTTACGTGGTTCACTACTCTAAACACAAAATTTTCGTTTATGGTTAGAGTAGTATATCCCAATTCCGAGAGTTCGGGATGAGATACACTATATTTTAAGTTAACTTTAAAAATTTTATGTTCCTTAAAATTATGTTATCTGGTCGCGTTATAGAGTAGGTCAATAACAAATTTAGCAAGACCCCAAGAAGCCAAAATGATTACTAAACCGATTATGCCGGCAGTTAATAAATTTTTTGCTTCTCCAATCTTGTCTTCGTTTCCTCCGCCAGTCATCCATTTAAATCCACCGAGTAAGATGATAACAACCGCGATTATTCCAAGAAACCCTAAAATTACATTAATTATTTCAGCGGCTATTATTCTTGGATCTTCATTTCCTAAACCAATAGCAGCCTCAACATTTGTTTCTGTGTTCCCCCAAAGAAGAGAGTCGGCTGTGTTAGCCGCTAAAACAGGCGATGTTACCGCAAGAGCCATAGCGAAAACAAAACAAATAGCTACAGAAATTATTATTCCTTTTGATAATTTTTTCATCATATCTCACCCCCTCTCTAAAAGTTATACAAAATTATATAAGACAACTTATTTATATAATAAAATAAGCAAAGTATATAAGCTATCTTAAGTGAGTTTGTATAAGATTATTTTTAAAGTTATCAACAATATACTTGTATATATTCTAACATAAAATCAAAAAAACAACAAAACAAAAAACAACAAAAAACGCCCTGCAATTTACCAACTGGCGGAATGGCGTTTTTTTATTTTATTTTCTGTAAATTCTTAAACTATTCCCTATCACCGTAATACTTGAACTGCTCATAGCGATAGCCGCTATCATCGGGCTTATTAACCCGGCGATTGCCAAAGGAATAGCTAAAACATTATAGAAAAATGCCCAAAAAAGATTTTGTTTTATTATTTTGAAAGTTTTTTGCGATAAATTAATAGCGTCAACCACTTTCATCGGATCACTCTTCATTATAATAATATTACCGGCTTCCTTGGCAATATCCGTGCCCGAACCCATGGCGATGCCTAAATCGGATTGCGCAAGCGAAGGCGCGTCGTTTATGCCGTCGCCGACGAATACAACTTTTTTTCCGCTCTCTTGCAATTTTTTAACTTGCGCTTGTTTTTCGGTTGGCAAAACTTCAGCCAAAAAATTTTTAATGCCAATTTTTTCGGCAATTGTTTTCGCCGTATTTTTATTATCCCCCGTAATCATTATCGGCTCTAGTCCAAGTTTTTTCGTTTTTTTAATTGTTTCTTCCGCGGTTTCTTTAAGCTCGTCCGCGATTAAAATCGCGCCGATTACCGCGCTGCCGTGCGCCGCAAAATTTATAGTTCCCCCCTTATTTCCATACTCTTGAATAATTTTATCCGCCCATACTAAATCAAGGTTATTTTCTTCTAAAATTTTTCTATTGCCTAAAAGTAAATTAGTTTTATGTTCAACGCATTTTGCGCTTACGCCCCGGCCGGAAACTTCTTGAAAATTTTCTGTTTTAGTTAATTCTATATTTTTTTCTTTAGCGTATTTGGCAATAGCTTTAGACAAAGGATGCTCTGATTGGATAGCAAGCGAGGCGGCGATTTTAATAATTTTATTATTTTTAAAATTAGAGTTTTTATTTATTATTATTTCTTCCACTTTCGGTTCACCCTTGGTAAGCGTTCCAGTTTTGTCAAAAATAATCGTATCAATATTTTTTGCCCGTTCAAAGCTCTCTCCGTTTTTAATTAAAATTCCTTGGCGCGCTCCGACGCTAGTACCTACCATAATTGCAATCGGCGTAGCAATACCCAAAGCGCATGGGCAAGCTATAACTAAAACGGCTACCGCGTTAATTATACTTATAGCTAGAATTCCTCCGATAAAATACCAGCCCAAAAAAGTTAAAGCGGCTATTACAATAACAATCGGTACAAAAATTCCGGCGATTCTATCCGCTAATTTTTGAATCGGCGCTTTATACATTTGCGCTTCTTCTACAGTTTTAATAATTTGCGCTAAAATTGTATTTTCTCCGATTTGCGTAACTTTAATTTTTAAAATTCCGTCTTTATTGATCGTCGCGCCAAATATTTTATCGTTTTTAGATTTAGAAACGGGTAAACTTTCGCCGGTCAACATTGATTCATCAACGTTTGAATTTCCGTTAATCACAATTCCGTCTAACGGTATTTTTTCGCTTGGTTTTACTAAAATAATATCTCCGATTTTTATTTTTTCAATATCTATTTTTGTTTCTTGTCCTTTTTTATTTACTAATCTTGCCTTTTTTACGCCCAATTCCATTAGTTTTTTCATGGCTTTACTGGCCTTTCCCTTGGTTTTTATCTCCATGTATCTGCCCAGTAAAATCAACGCGGTAATGGCGGCGGCGCTTTCATAATACAGTTCCGCGCCGATGAACATAGCGTAGACGCTGTAAAAATAAGCGGTTAAAGTCCCCAGAGAAATCAAACTGTCCATATTGGCCTTGCCCCTGTTTAACTGTTTGAACGCGCCGCTATGGAATTGCCAGCCCAGAATAAAGACAATAATAAAAGTTAAGTCATGCTGAGTCCAGTTTTTAAAATTAACGCCCCAAAATTCGCCCGGGATCTCCCACGCCCAAAACATTCTCGCGACAACAGGCGCGGATAGAATTATGGCAAGTATTGTTCTATTCCTTTGTTTTTTTTCGTTTTCGCGCGCGGCGCGCGCGGTATTGTCCGCTGATGTTTCGTCCTCAACCATAAAACCGGCTTTTTCAACAATATTTTTAATTTCATTTAAATCAGTTTCCCCCTCGTCAAATTCCACTTTCGCTTTTTGAGTGGCAAAATTAACATCCGCGGATTTCACGCCCCCGTGCTTTTTTAAAGCATTAGAAATATTAGCCGCGCAAGCCGCGCAATGCATACCGGTTATTTTGATAATTGTTTTTTTTATTGACATAATATTCTGCCGCAGCGAATATATAAATGACATCTAAAACAGTAGTTTATCTGGTCTAGATCCTTCTATAAATTAAAATGTAAATATCCCCGTGATAAACGGGACAAGCAAAAATCAAAATTATTAAATTTCAAAAATTTTGTTCCGAGTGCTCGGGGTCATTTTGATTTTTGATATTTAATTTTTAAATTAGGGCTCACCTTGACGGCTCCGCGCTTTGCGCGGAGCCGTCTGGTTGCGGCCGCCCTTTTTTATTTCTTGTTATTTCTCGCAGCTCGTGTCGCAGTCGCAGCTTCCTTCTCCGCCACAGGCGGTATATTCCGGCGCTTGGCAATTCGCCTCGCCTGCCTCGCAATTGCACGGTTCGCAATGTTCGGAACCGGAACATTTTTTTCCGCTTAAAATGCAATTTTCCGGATTTTCCGGATCGCAGGTTTTATACACGGCTAAATTATACGCGCTTCTTACGCTGAAAAACATAGAAACGAAAAATATAATCACCAGCGCCCATGAAATTTGCTCCCAGAAACGATGAATCCCGCGCGCTAATTTTGGCGATTTATCAAGAAGTTTTCCGATTATTTTTCCTTTTACCTTTTGGTCAAAACCGGTATTGCACGGCCTGAAAGTAATTCTTCTGAAAACGCAGTCAAACGCCTCTTTTGCCAGCTTCCTATGCGTGGCGCTAAAAATTCCCATAATGGAAAACACAATTAAAGCAATTAAACAAAACATACTGAATTTTTATTAAAAGCGGTTATTAAAATGCGATCTTCAATAACTTCTTTATAATAAATGTTAAAATTGTCCGGCAAACTTGAATCCGCCGGACAGTTTTTAATTAATTCCGTTATCGGCGATTAACGCCTTTTTTTAGCATCCGCCTTTCATTGACGGAATCTCGCCGCCGGAGGGAGTGATGCCTCTCTTTTTTATTTCTTTTTCAACCGCGCCTTTTGGGAAAAATAGGATTTTCCATTGTCCTATCTCCGCGACGATTTGGTCGTTGGTATACGAGGTATTTTTTATAAGCCACTTGGTTAAGCCGGAAAAAGCGATATTATGGGAACAGCCACAGGCGGTTTGTCCGCTTGCCTTGGCAAAACCGCCTTCTTTAATTCCGCAGCAAAATTCACAGGCGGTTAAGGGCGATGTGCCGACTTTAACATATCTTTTTTGCTGGCTCGCGCTTAAAGTTATACTTTGGTCAAAACCCCGCAAAACCGATAAACTTTGCTCAACTTTATCATAGCTGATTCCGGCTTTCTTACCGTAATCAGGAGTTCCGGTCGGAGTGATTTCTTTTAGGACTTCCTGCATTGAACCGGATGAATTTTGGGTTTGGACGCTATTCCCTGTTTCCACCGTGTTGGCGACGGTTGCGCCGCCATCTTCTTCCATTCCCATATTATGAAATCCGGTTGACATCATAATGACAAGTCCAATAACGCTGACAATCGCCACTCCGGCGACAAATCCGAAAATAAAACTTTGTTTTTGTGTTTTTTGAATATTATGTTCTGACATATTTTTAGTGAACTAATTTGAATCGCGGAAAATAATGTCCGGTAATTCAAAAAAATAAATTAATAAATTAATAAACCGATAAATTAAATCATCGTCAGTAAATTTTAGGGCGCAGCACTCCTCGCGAAAACGCTTTAATAAAATAACTGAACAGCTTGATGCCGGGCGAATTAAATAATTTTTGTTTCGCGTAAAATTCGGCGATAACAAGTTTTTTATTTTTTAAATATCTTGCGCCGATGAAGAACAATATTAAACAGGCGGTCGAAACGATAATTTTTTGAAAATTAATAATAGCGGCAAAAAGCCGCGTTCTGGCGTCCAAGTGATGGGTTAAATTTTTAGCGACGCAAGCGCCGCCGCCGCAAGCGCCATAGCCGAAATCGCATTCTCCCGGCGCGCACATATTCAAAGAAGCCGGCAATGCTATAATCGCCGCCAATGATATAAATATTAGTATTAACAATACAATTTTTCTCATATATTATTTTATACTCTCAATTTTTTCCTTGATTTTTTCATCGTCAAATTCAATCTCCGCCCTGCCGTTTGTGTGGTTCACTTCTACGGTATTTACCCTGGGCAAAACATCAATCTCGGTTTCAATTAATGTTTTACAGCTTTTACAATGAATGCCGCTGATTTGCAATTTAATTTTTTTAAGCATGCTTTATAATTATAATGCGAATGATCGCCCACTTGATAAAGGGGGTTGGGGGATTATATTCGCATTATATTTTATTATTATTTTAAAGCTTCAATTTTCGCTTTAATCGTTTCAAACGGCACGGCGCCCTTAATTAGCTCACCGTTTATTACGCTTCCGGGCGTGCCGGTGACTCCGGCTTGTCTGCCCTGGCTGTAATCATTATTAACTTTGCTCGCGTATTTACCGGAAGACAAGCAACTCTCAAATTGAGAATTATTAAGGTTGAGTTCTTTTGCCACCGTGGAAAGGTATGCCGTATTTATGCTTTTTTGGTTGTCAAAAAGCTTATCGGTGTATTCCCAGAACTTGTTTTGTTCACCGGCGCATTCGGCCGCCTCGGCCGCTTTGCGCGCGTAAGGATGGATGGAATCCAGTGGGAAATGCTTATAGACCCAGCGAACATCATCGGGGTAAGCGTCCATTACCTGCTTCATGGTATTATGAAATCTGGAGCAATATGGGCATTGAAAATCGGCGAATTCAATAATGGTAATTTTAGAGTTTTTATTTCCTCTTATATGATCATTGTCCGCTACGCTAATATTAATTTTGCCTGCCGCCGGAGTTGGAGCCGGCGTTGGCGCGGGTGTCGGTTTTTGATTAATAACATTCACCTGCTTTGAGTCCGCGTCTTGGGCGGATTTTGAATCGCCTCCCCGGATATAAGCGACTGACATCATAATAAAACCGATTAAAGAGACAGCCGCGATACCGACGGCAATGCCTAAAATGAAATTGTTTTTTTCTTTGTTCATAAAATTTATTTTCTACGAATTACGTAAATTTGTAATGTATTCGTAATTTGTAGGTTATTTTTTAATTACATGTTGAAATTTTAGCGTCTATATCGCAAAAAGTGTTGTCATCGCCGTGGATTTCGTTCAAGCCCCTTTCGCACTGGGGACACGCTTCTTTTCCTTCAGCGATTAAGTCATCGCAGGCGCATGTGCCGGCCGTAAAATTATTCCATTTATTCGCCTCCGCGTAGCACATCGTGCAGGGTGGGCTGATGCAACATCTGTAATTCCCCTCCATTACCGCTTTGCCGATCGCGTAATCCCGTTCTTTAACAATTCTGTCATGCATTGCTTCCGCGTTTAATTTTTGAAAAGCGGGATTTTGCGTATAAAAAACGAAATACCCGATCAGTCCCCCTATAAACAACATTATAAATAGTAATAAAATTTTCCTCATAATTTGTATATTCGTAAATATTATTTATTTGATAAACTGCAGACCTTTAAAATTTCATCAATCATTTGCTGTTTTAACTTTTCATTTTTAGCGGCCATCGCGTTTTTAAAGCAGGTGTTAAGATGATTTTCCATTTGCATTTGATGTGCGGACTTAAGAAGTCCGATAGCCGCCATATTCTGCTGCATAATATCTATACAATATTCTTTTTCTTCGGTCATTTTAATAATTTTATCTAAAAGTGATCGAGCCTTTTTTAAGCTAATAATAGATTTTTTTACATCTTCCGTCATAGTTTTTATTTATACCCATACCTAGGGTATAGGTATATTGTAAAGCAAAACAAATAAGCTGTCAATGCCCCCCCCTACCCTTGAGGGGGGGGCATTGGGAGATTAACCAAATATTATTGACTAAATATAATAAATCTGTTAGTATCTATATTAAATAGTCCTAAACGGCTATTTTTGTTTTGGGGGTGTAGCTCAGCTGGTTAGAGCGTCTGCCTGTCACGCAGAAGGTCGAGGGTTCGAGCCCCTTCACTCCCGCAAAATAAAAACGTAGAGACGAGGCATTACTTCGTCTCTACGTTTTTATTTTTTCCATTCTCACTTTACTATTAAAATAATAAATTAAGAACAGAAGCTGTGCCGGCCAAACAATGACAGGCACAGCTCAATTTTTTCTTCTAATATCTTTCATTCTATACCTCTTTTGAAAAGAACATTTTTTATTATATAATTTACGGCGTTAATTTCTTGGCCGTAATATTTTAATTTTAAACCATAGACTTACTGTTTATTAATTCTAAATATTTTGTATTTTCTATAACTTGAATATTAAGATGCTTAAAGCTTTCCAGTTGATAAATTTTTTGCTCAATCGGCTTTTCTTCAATCTTTGTTCTTTCAATCGCGGTATAGACCATGCTCAAAGCTTGCGCGCAAGCTAAAACAACAAAAAAAGCAATGGACAAACTAACTAAAAGTCCAGACCAACTGAACTCCTGTTCCATTGCTTTCTTTTTTATAGTATTGTAATATTTCCAGCTTCCATGCTCAAAAGCATAAGCTGAAAGGTTGGTTGTATTTTGCATTTTTGTTTTTATTTTTGCCTGTCCCGCCTTTATTGGAGGGTCATGTTTTTGGAAGACAAATTTATACTGTCTACATACATAGTAGCAAAAATTTTTGGTTTTGTCAAGCTAATTTTTTATTAATTTTTATAAAGAGCGGGGTTAACATGAAAAAAAAATTATTAAAAATTTTTTAATAAAAAAATTGACTAATTATAAAAATTATTGTAAAGTTAAGTAAATACGGAGCCATGAGTTCCGTTTTAAATTTATTTAAACTAAGTATTAATACAATGAATTTAACTGAACTAGCAAGAATTTTAAGAATTACACCGCAAGAACTGCGCGATACTTTACCGCAGGTCGGTTTTCATATTGGGCAACGCGCTATTAAAGTAGATAATAAAACCGCGAAAAAAATAATTAAAGAATGGCCAGTATTAATTAAACAGTTTGAAGAGAAAAAAAGAAAAGAAGAGGAAGAGGCTACGGCGCAGGCGAAGGAAGACGGAGACGCTCCGAAAAAAGAAATTAAAATACCTAATTTTATAATTGTAAGGAATTTTGCCGATTTAGCCGGATTGCCGGTTAGTAAAGTTTTGTCTGAACTTATGAAAAATGGAATTTTTGCTTCTATGAATGAAACCATAGATTTTGAAACGGCTTCTATTGTTGGCTCCGATCTTAATCTTGACGTAAAATTGGACAAAAACACTGACGATTCGCCAGCTGGCGAAGAAAAAAATAAATTAAAAGAAGCTTTAGGAAAAGAAGAAGAAAGTAATTTACAGTCTAGGCCTCCGGTTATCGTAATTATGGGGCATGTTGACCATGGAAAAACTAAACTATTGGACGCCATAAGAGAGACCGATGTCGTAGCCGGCGAAGCGGGAGGAATAACTCAACATATAGGAGCCTATCAAGTTAAAAGAAAAGAAAAAAGTATAACTTTTATTGATACTCCTGGGCACGAAGCCTTTACGGCTATGCGCAGTAGGGGCGCTAAAGTAGCCGATATCGCTATTTTAGTGGTAGCGGCTGACGATGGGGTAAAACCGCAAACTATTGAAGCGCATAACATAATAAAAGCGGCGAAAGTTCCTTATATTGTAGCAATCAATAAAATTGATAAAGAAGGAGCTAATATTGATAAAACAAAACAGGAATTATCTAGTCAACTAGGAATAACACCGGAAGACTGGGGAGGTAAAATTATTTGCGCGCCGATATCGGCCAAAGCGGGAACCGGCATTGAAGAATTATTAGATATGGTTTTATTAACGGCCGATTTAGATGCTAAAAGTATGAGGGCTAATCCCGAGGCAATAGCCATGGGAACTGTTGTTGAGTCGCACGTTGATAAAGGCGAAGGGCCGGTAGCGACTATTTTAATTCAGAATGGTACTTTAAAAGTGGGCGATCAACTTTCTTTTAATAAACAAGCTTTTGGCAAAGCGCGTTCTCTTAAAAATTATAAAGGAGAGCCTATAAAGGCTGCGCCGCCATCAACTCCGGTAAAAATTATTGGGCTTAAAGTGACTCCTCGTGTCGGGGATATTTTAGAGGTTGGAGAAGGAGAGAATATAAAAGCAAAAATAATGAAAAGAAACGCTCCAAGACAGGAAGTAGCTCAAAAAACCGAAGAGGAAGATGATAAAATAAAGAAAATTAATTTAATAATAAAGAGTGACGTTTTAGGTTCGGCCGAAGCTATTGAAGAATCATTAGAAAAAATTAATACGGAAGATATAAAAGTTAAAATAATTCAGAAAGGTCTAGGAAATATTGCGGAAGGGAATATAAATCGAGCGGAAGCTACCGGCGCGCAAATTCTAGGATTTAACGTAAAGACGCCACCGCAAATAGAAGAGCTTGCTCGTGATAAAAATGTAAAAATTAAACTTTATACCGTTATTTACGATCTGATTAATGATATTAAAGATCAGATGCAGGGATTAGTAGAGGCTGAGCTTAAACGTGTTGACATGGGAAGAATAAAAGTGGCTGGAATATTTAGAACTGAACCAAAGGCTCAAATCGTTGGCGGAAAAGTTATGGATGACGATATTGAAGAAGATGCCATGATTGAAGTTATACGCGATAAAGAAATTATTGCTCAGGGGAAAATGACCAGCCTACAGGCGGGTATGCAAGACGTAAAATTAGCTGAAGTCGGACAAGAATGTGGTATTAAATATGAAGGGGAGCCGGTTATAGAGGTGGATGACATATTACAGCTTTATAAACTGAAAAAAGAAATTAAAAAAATATAAAATGCGCAGAATAGAACAAGTTAATGAATTATTAAAAAATAAATTGGCCATTCTTATTTCAAGAGAGGTGCCATTAGAAAATGGACTAATAACAATTACTTACGTAGATTGCGCGCCAAATTTAAGTAGCGCCAAAATTGGCATTTCGGTATTGCCATTTAATTCATCAAAAAATGTTATAGAAAAATTAAAAAAGCATGGTTCACTTTTTGCAAGTATTTTAAAAAAGGAAACTCGGTTAAGAAGAATACCAAAATTTGATTGGGTTGTAGATGAAGCGGCCGAAGGAGCGTCGGAGATTGAAGAGGTTTTTAGAAAAATACACGAAGAAGAAAAATAAATTTTAAAACAAAAAAACCCACTTCTCACGAGGTGGATTTTTTATTGAGAAACTTCTTATAAAATTATTTTCTAACAATCGGTTGTAAAATTTTTAATATTCTGCTAAATTAAATTAAGCAGTTAATAAATTAAGTAATTAATAAATGTCATTATCAATCGGTATAGTCGGCTTGCCTAATGTCGGTAAGTCAACTTTATTTAACGCCTTAACGAAAAAGAAGGCCGAGGCTTCTAATTATCCTTTTTGTACAATAGATCCGAATGTCGGTATTGTTACCGTGCCTGATGGAAGACTGGATCAGCTAGCTAAAATTTCAAATCCAAAAAAAATAATTCCAACTGTGATTGAATTCGTAGATATTGCCGGTTTAGTTAAGGGCGCGCATAAAGGCGAGGGGCTGGGTAATCAATTTTTATCGCACATCAGAGAGTGCGACGCGATATGCGAAGTTGTACGTGAATTTGAAGATAAAGATATTGTTCATGTTGACGGAAAAATTGATCCTGATGGAGATAGAGAGACAATCAACCTTGAACTTATTTTTGCTGACTTATCAACGGTTGAAAAAAGATTAGCGAAGGTTACTAAGGAGGCTAAAAGCGGAGACAAGGAAATGATAAAATTAAGAGATTTGCTTGAAAAGCTTAAAGAGGGGCTTGAAGCGGGGAAAGCAGCGCGTGAATTTAAGCTGGACGAAGAGGAAAAGAAATTAATAAAAAGTTTAAATTTACTTACTATAAAACCTATTTTATATGTTTTAAATTCTAATTTAGACACCCCCTTGATAAAGGGGGATGTGGGGATTAAAAAATGGGATGGAAACGTACTTAAAATTAACGCTAAATTAGAGGAAGAAATTGTCGCCCTTTCTGACGAAGAGCAGGTTGAGTATATAAAAGAGCTTGGTTTAAATGAAAGCGGGCTGGAAAAGCTTATAAAAATCTCCTATGAATTACTCGGTTTAATTACCTTTTTTACAACCGGCGAGGATGAAACACGCGCCTGGACGACTAAATTAAATTCTAAAGCGCCTGTTGCCGCCGGAGTAATTCATACTGACTTTGAAAAAGGATTTATTCGCGCTGAAGTTATAGGCTATAAAAAATTTATTGAAGTTGGCGGGGAGATAGAAGCAAAAGAAAAAGGATTAATAAAAACCGAAGGACGCGAATATGAAATTAAAGATGGTGATATATGCAACTTCTTAATCAATAAATAAGGACGCCTGTCCGCCGAAGCTTCAGCGTAGGCGGAGGGATGTTTGTAATTTCTTGATTAATAAATAAAAAAAATGCAGAGACGTAAAATATTATATCTCTGCATTTTTTTTATTTTTCTAAAACTACAATTTCCCGCCAAACCTTTTGTCCAGGTCTGCCATAAACAATTGTATTGCGGTCTGTTAATTTAATTGTATTATTTTTACTCAACTTTTCAGGAATAAGATTAACTATTTTAAAACCATTTAAACTTGGATTAATAAAATTTGTTTCTTGAAAAACAGGGAATATCATTACCACTCTTCCGTTGGGTTTTAAAATTTTTTTAAATTCAATTAAGCTTTCGCCATATAAATTTTCTAGTTCTTTTTTTGTTTTTTTATAATCAACTCGTCCTCTTTGCGGTCCGAGGTATGGCTCGGTTATAATCGCGTCAATAGAGTTCGGTTCTATAAATTTTGATAATTCAGTTGAGCTTTTATTAAACGATTTAAATTCATAATTATTAATATGAAATTTATCTTTTATCCATCTTATGTTCTTTTTTGTGTCATCTACTGCCTTTTTGGAAATATCTGAACCAACTAAATTTTTATATCCCATAAGCATAGCCTCTGTTAAGACTGTACCTGATCCACAGAAAGGGTCTAATATAACGGGATTATCTCCTCTCCTTGCTAAGGAGAGGGTTGGGGTGAGGTTTATCATAATTTGCGCCAGTTTCGGCGGAAGCATACCGGACCGATCATCGCGCGCCGGTCGTCCGTAGTCTCTATATGATAATTCTTTAAAAGGTTGAACCGCTAAAGTTTTTCCAACTAAAAATCCTCCTGCGCCCCCTTTACTAAAGGGGGATTGGGGGATTTTTATTAGAATTATTTCTAAGCCTTTTTTGGCAAGCTTGTTTTGTTCTACGACTACGCTAGATAAAACCGGTTCACGGCTTACAACCCAGCGACAGCTAATCCCCTTTTCTTTTAAATATTTTTTTATTTCCATGCCAAGAGGCTTTATGTTTATTTTATTTTTTCCATAATAAGATATACCAAATTTAAATTTTCCTTCACCCGGTTTTAATAATTTTTTAGCTTCTTCTAAAATATTGTTTCTCTGATTATTGGTTTCAGATATTACTTCACCTATTTTAATAGTCCCGCCAAGCCTTTTAATAATTTGCCCTGCGTCAATTTTTTCCCTAGTTTCTAAAATAAAAACATTTTCCGAAACTAAGTTCCCTATAGGGAACTTAGTTTCTTCAGCGCTTATTCCAAAAAAAGCCAATATTTCGGCTGTAGATAATGCTGGATTGTTGCCTAAAACAAAGAAGTATTTCATACAACAACCATAACAAATAACTAGGGCTCTTGCAATTTTTTAAACCATATGTTAAAGTGCTTATGTAATTAAAAATCAATATTAAAACCTTTCCCACATCTCTGATTTCAGGGGTAGTCCCAAAATATTTAAAGGACTAAAGGTATTCTCAACAATCCCAAGATTTTGGTTTGAACTCTTCAAACTTAGAGAATATCTGGGGATTTTTTATTTAAATTTATGTCAAAAGTAAAATCATCAGATATATCTCATTACGAGCTATTATATTTCATACCAAACAAATTTACTGAAGAAGAAATTAAGCCTATGATTGAACAAGTGGGTAAAATAATTACCAATAAAGGCGGGAATATAACATTAACCGAAGAATGGGGTAAAAAACGTTTAGCTTATCCGATTAAAAATCTCGGCTATGCTTATTATATTTTAGTTGAATTTGATTCAGAAGGCGGAAAGCTTAAGGAAATAGATAGGGCTTTGCGAATGATGAGCGAGATATTTCGCCACCAAATTGTTGTAAAAAAAGTAAAGTCAGCCGAAGAAATTAAAAAAGCAAAAGAAATTTCAAAGAAAATAGCCGTAAGAGAGGCTAAAGAAAAAGAAGAGACTCTATGTCAAAAAGAAAAACCTAAAAAGAAAGAAAAGGTTGATATGGAGGGCTTGGATAAAAAACTTGATAAAATATTGGAAACCGACGATTTGTTATAAAATAGCAATTTGTAATTAGTAAATTGGTAATTTGGCGTAAAAAATAATTTTTACATGACCAAATTTCAAATTTCAAACTACTTAATTATTAATATTATTTACTATTATTCTTCTCGAAAATTCGGGATTCATGATTAATTTGTAAATATAAAAATCTATGAACCTAAATAAAGCGATGATTATCGGCAACTTAACCAGAGATCCGGAAGTAAAAAATACTCCATCTGGCGCGACCGTTGCTTCGTTCGCGGTAGCAACAAATTTAATTTGGACAGACCAACAAGGGCAGAAACAGGAAAAAGTAGAATTTCATAATGTTGTCGCGTGGAGAAGATTAGGAGAAATTTGCGGACAGTATTTACGTAAAGGCTCAAAAGTATATATTGAAGGTAGATTGCAAACCAATAACTGGGTCGGACAGGACGGCGTAAAAAGATATCGCACGGAAATTAATGTTGAAAATATGATTATGCTTGACAGAGCCGGGGGAGCAGCGCCAGTAGCGCCAAGCAATGAACCGCCCGCGCCAAGTAACGAGCCGGTAATTGATTCTAACGAACCAGTCGGAGGAGAATCTTCTGAGGAAGATATCAAAGTTGAAAATATACCATTCTAAAATTTTCAATTTTCAATTTTCAATTTTCAATTATTTTTTTAAAAGAAATTAATAATTGATTTTTGAAATTTGTTTGTTGAATTGTATGTTTATGGAAAAACCAGTAAAAAAAGAAAAAAAATGTTATTTTTGCGTTAACAATATTAACGAAATTGACTATAAGGACGCGCAGACTTTGCGCAAATTTATTAATTCTTATATGAAGATTTTGCCAAAAAAAAGAACAGGAACTTGCGCGTGGCATCAACGCAAATTAGCGACTGCTATTAAGAGAGCTCGCGTTATGGCATTACTGCCTTTTATCAGAAGATAGGTGTTAGTTAATTAGTTTCTTAGTAATTAGTTGATTAGGGTTATTATTAGATATAATTTTTAGTATAATTCCTGTTTAACTAAGTGGCTAAACCCTAGGCTATGTTAAATATTAATGAAATAAAATTGGGAAAACTGATAAGTGTTTCTAGCGAACCGTATGTTGTGGTTAAAGCTGATCATCATAAAATGGGCAGGGGCGGGGCTGTTCTAAAAGTTAAATTAAAAAATTTGATAACAGGTAATGTTTTAGATAAAACTTTTCAGGGAAATGACAAGGCTGAGCCGGCGCAAACCGAAAAAAAGAAAGCGAATTTTATGTATAAAGATGAAACTGAAGCGCATTTAATGGATAATGAATCTTACGAACAGTTTAGCATTGCTCTTGATCAGATTGGAGAAAAGCAAAAGTTTTTAAAAGATGGTACTGATGTTGATGTATTGTATTTTGAAGATAAGCCAGTTGTAATTGATTTACCCGTTAAAGTTGAACTTAAGGTTGTTAGCGCTCCTCCGGGAGTAAAAGGCAATTCAGCCGGAAATGTTACGAAAGTTGTTGATTTAGAAACAGGTACTCAAATATCCGTGCCAATGTTTATAAACGAAGGTGATGTAATAAGAATAAATACGGATACGGGGGAATATGTGGAGCGGGCGTAAATAAATTTAAATAAAAAATGTAGGGGCAGAACATTGTTCTGCCCCTACATTTTTTTTATTCTTCCATTTCTCTTGCCCTAACTTCAGACAATATTCTTTTTCTAATTTCTTTCATTAATTTTCTATCCGCTTTTAAAAATCTTTTTGCGTTTTCTCGGCCTACGCCTAATTTTATGTCGCCGTAACTATATGAATTTCCCGCCTTACTTATTACGCCATAAACTGTTCCGGTATCAAGCAGGTCTCCGGCGATTGAGATTCCTTCATTATACATAATGTCAAACTCGCATGTTTTAAATGGAGCGGCTACTTTATTTTTTACGATTTTAGTTTTTACTCGATTACCAATTATTTTATCGGCCTGTTTAATTTGCGCTGAACGCCTTACTTCAATTCTAACTGAGGAATAAAATTTTAAAGCGGTTCCTCCGGTTGTTGTTTCCGGATTTCCGAAAAATACTCCTATTTTAATCCTTATTTGGTTTATAAAAATTACTACGGTTTTAGACTTAGAGACTATGCCGGTTAATTTTCTTAGAGCTTGGCTCATTAAGCGAGCCTGCAATCCCATGTGTGAGTCGCCCATGTCGCCTTCTATTTCTTTTTGCGGCACAAGAGCCGCAACGCTATCAACTACAACAATATCAACCGCGTTAGAACGCACTAGAGTTTCAAGTATTTCTAAGGCTTGTTCGCCGGTGTCGGGCTGGGAAATTAACATGTCTTTAATATTGACTCCGATTTTAACCGCATAATCAGGGTCAAGCGCGTGCTCCGCGTCAATAAAAGCCGCTACGCCTCCCAATTTTTGCACTTCAGCGATAATATGCTGAGCTAAAGTGGTTTTTCCCGAAGCTTCGGGGCCGAAAATCTCAATAACCCTCCCTCTGGGAACCCCGTTTATGCCCAAGGCAATATCAAGAGAAAGGCATCCGGTTGGCACGACGTCAACATTGGTTTTTCTAGCCTCCCCGAATTTCATAATCGCGCCTTCCCCGAATTTAGTTTTAATTTGTTCCATCGCTTCCATGGCGGCAATCATTTTTTCGTTGTTTTCGCTCTTTTTATTTTTCTTCTCCTCCAAGGCCTTGGCGGAAGATGACTCATCTTTACTTGTCATATATTAGTAGATTAAATTTATTAAATAAAAAAGAAGGTTCCCCCCCCTCTCTAACATTCTCATTATATACCAATTATTTTTATAGCGCAACTTATCAATTTTTTACTAAAATTTGGCGTTTAATCGTATTTTCTCGTCCATATTTCTTTTTAGCCGTTATTGTAATAATGTTTATACCGTTTTTTAAATCTATTTTTTTGAAAAAATTTCCTTCGGTATCGCTTAATACGTGCTGGCCGTTAACCAATATTTGAGCTTCCGCTTCCGTCGCGCCGATTATATTAATTGTTCTGTCATTTATAATTATATTTTCAAGTGGACTTTCTATAAATAAAGCCGGTGGAGAAGTGGCGTCTTTTATGGCAACCCCGAGATAAATGAAACAAATAATTACCACTGAAGCAATAATGATATTTTTAATGATTTTGGGGGTAGCTAAAAAATAACGAATATGGGCAACCTGCCTTGAAAATAAATCTTTTTGCAATAATTTTTTTTCTGTACTTAATTCTTTTTGAAAAATTTTATCTAACTCTTTGTAATCCAATCCTAAAAAAAGAGAATATTCCCGCAAAAAATTTTTACCATAAACACCGGTCGGCAGCTCGTTAAAATTTCCCTTCTCTAAAGCTTCAAGATATTTTTTATTAATGTTCAGCCTTTTAGCAACCTCTTCTATTTTTAGTTCTTTCTCTTGTCTAACGCTCCTAAGCTGTTCCGCTACCGTTTCTATATCAAGGAAAATTTTATTTGATTTAAATTTCATTGTTTTATTGTAGCCAGCCGCTTTGCAATATACCGCCCGTCACTTCAATACCAAGCGCTTGAGCGGCAAAAGTAATTATTATATAACTTGTAAATACTATTACTAAACCAATTACCGCGCCGGCTATTATTTGCTTTGCTTGAGTAACTTTTTCGGCGCTGCCTCCGGAAATTAGAAACATAACCCCGCCGTATATAAACATAAGCAGAGCTAACGAACCTACAATGCCCAATATCCACTCAGAAACATTCACAAAAACCTGCATCATATCATTTAATGTATAATTACCGCAGTTATCTGAAGTACAAGCAGATCCTGTAGCGGGTGCGCTCTCTTTGTCTGGTAATAATCCATCGGCCAAAACAACGTTAAAAGAGAAAATAAAAAAACCTGCCAACAATGAAACAATGAAACAATAAAACAATTTTTTATAATTCGTAATTCTTAATTCGTAATTCATAATTCTAAATTTACTTAATAGTTTGCTGTATTTTACTCGCTGCCAGGCTAATATTCTTTGCGATTGTTTCAGTATTATTTATAACATTATCAATCAACTCAGCCATTATATTTTCCATCGCGTTAGAATCTTTTCCTTTGTACCAGCTTTTCGCGGTAAGCAGTTGGCCGGCAAACACATCAACATCTTCATCTTCAAGTTGTTCTTCAATTAGTGAACGAAGGGCGGTTGGTTTTTTTGTATTATCTAAATAAGATTTTACATTTTCGGCGCGAGTGGCAAATTGAAGAAAATCCCATGCCGAGTCAGTATTTTTGCTTTTTTTTAAAACGGTTTCCACCCAATAGTTAGCAAAATTTATTTGTTGCTGACTGTTCTCAATTTGTGGCAGAGGAGCGATAGAAAATTTTAATTTAGGCCCCTTGGCTTTAATTGTCGGTAAGTAATAAGCGTATCCAAACATCATAGCCAGCTTCCCTTCCGTGAACATATCTAGTGAATTTTCTAAACTGCTATTCCAGGCATAAACTTCTTTCGCGGGATTGGCAAAATCAGTATAAAAAAGTAAAGCCTCTAAACCGGGATTAAAATCTTGGCTTTTGTAAATTGGTGGAACAGCATGAAACATAACTTGTTCATTGTCATTTATCATTGTAGCGCCATTTTGCATCATTAAAATAGATAAAATATCGCTAGAACGTTCTATGTTTAAGCTACCGCCCAAAGCAACGCCAGATTGTATTATTTGCCCTTTTTTATTCTGCTTTGTTAATTTTTTAACGTTTTGTTGAAATTCTTCGTTCCAATACACCGGAGGGTTAATTACTCCCGCATTATTAAATAAATCTTTATTATAATAAAGGGCCAGCGTGTCGACCGAAAGAGGCAGACCAAATATTTTTTCTTGATTATCTTCTTCAATAATTATATCAGTATATACGGCATCAACATAGTTATTCTTAACTTCTTTTGTGGTTATACTTTTGGTGGTACGCAGCTCAGGAATTATTTCTTTTTTTAATGTCCCCCTTTCAACGGGATAAGCCATTGTAATAGTTTCCGGTATCGGCTCAAGTTTACTTTGATATTTTTTAATCCAAGTATTATGAATAGATATCATGTCAGGAGCTCGATCTTCGGCTAATGCCTCTAATAATTCTTTTTCATATTCACTATAACGTAATTTTCGGTAATTAATGGTTATATATGGACGTGTTTGTTTATATTTATCAATTATTTCCTGAAAAGCGTCCGGCCCGTCCCAAACCCGCCAATATTCCAAGGTTATAGGCTGCATTTTTTTCTCCACTTCCCGACTGACAGTTTTACAGCCAAAACCGGAGGTGAGGATGAAGGTGAATATTAGAAGTAATGCAAATAATTTAGGTTTCATAATGTTATTTTGATAAAAATAAAAACAATTTTCAATTTCTAATTTTCAATTTTCAAACAATTTTCAATTAGCAATTAATAAATTAGTAATTGTTTAGTAATTGAAAATTAAGAAGCGTTAAATAGTAATTATTGTTATTATTATAGCATATAACAATAAAAACAAACAAATCAATATTATTCAACCTTCGGTCTATATTGCAGGGCTTCGGCAATGTGGGATGTGGCAATTTTTTTCTCTTCAGTTAGATCGGCGATAGTACGCGCCAGTTTTAAAATTCTGAAATAAGCTCTTGCCGACAGATGCATCTGATTAACGGCATTTTTAAGCAAGCCGATAGAATCGCCTTCAAGCTCGCAAAATTGTTTTACCGCTTCTGACGACATTTCCGAGTTAGTAATAAAAGGCGAGTCTTTAAATCTTTCATGCTGGATGTCGCGGGCTTTTTGCACTCTTTCTTTAATTGCTTGTGAACCTTCTCCTCCCCCTACAGAAGTTAGTTTTTCAAATTTAATCCGTGGCACTTCAATATGCAAATCAATCCGATCTATAATCGGACCGGATATTTTTTTCTTGTAATTCATAATCTGAAAAGGAGAGCAGATGCAGTTTCTTTCTTCGTCGGTTTCGTATCCGCACGGACAAGGATTCATAGCCGCGATTAAAACGAATTTAGCCGGAAATTTTAGGCTGCCGGCGGCTCGGCTAATATGAATTATTCCGTCTTCTAGGGGTTGGCGCAGGTTTTCTAAAATTTGCCTTGGGAATTCAGCGAATTCGTCTAAAAACAAAACCCCTCTGTGGGCGAGTGAAATTTCTCCCGGCCGCGGCCATGCTCCTCCGCCAACTAAAGCGGCGCCCGAGGCGGTATGATGCGGAGACCTAAACGGCCTGCTTGTAATAAGCGATGCTCCGCTTTCTAGCTCTCCGGCAACTGAATATATTTTCGTAAGTTCAAGAGCCTCTTCAAGAGTAATATTGGGAAGAATGGAAGCGAATGTTCTGGCTATTAAGGTTTTGCCCGATCCGGGAGGGCCGTTCATAAGCATATTATGCGCGCCGGCCGCGGCTATTTCCATGGCTCGTTTAACATGCTCCTGCCCTCTAATATGCGACATATCAGCCAAAACAGGAGCATTGGCAAAATCCATTTCTTTTTCTATTGTCGCTTCAATTTTTTGAGTTTCATGTAAATGTTCTACTAATTCCAATAAATTTTTAACCGGAATAATTTCTATGTTTTTAGCCAGCTTTGCTTCCTGCGCGTTTTCGGTCGGCACGAATAAAGTTTTTATTCCCTTGTCCCGAGCGGCAATGGCAATCGGCAGTATCCCATTTATTGGACGTAAAGACCCGTTTAAAGCCAGCTCGCCGACAAACATAATTTTTTCAAGATCAATTAAGGAGTGAATTCTGTTTGTCGCAACCATTATGCTTATCGCAATCGGCAAATCATAGCTCGGACCCTGTTTTTTTAAATCAGCCGGCGCGAGATTTACTGTCACTTTTCTCTGCGGAAATTTAAAACCCGAATTTATTACGGCGAGCCTTACCCGTTCTTTGGATTCCGATACGGACATATCAGGAAGTCCGACAATAGCAAAAGCCCCAAGCTGTCCGGGACCTGTGTCGGCTTCAACTTCAACAATTTCCGCGTCTAAACCGACAACAGCGGCTGATAATATTTTTGATGACATAAATTATTTTATTTTATTTTATTTCTACCTCACTTTAGTGAGCTTTTAAAATTCCGACTAAAGTCGGGCGGAAAATTAATTTTTAGCAGAGCTTGTAAAAGATATTTTATTCCGTAATTAAATTTATAACAATTCTAATTAAAATTTCTTTATCTTTCGGATTACTCTCGGCGATTAAAAGCGCCAGAGCCGTCAGGGCGTTGTCGTTTATTTTTTTCTCGCCGGTTTCACGGTAGAGATAATTATTTTTATCTAAAAAATACACAAACAAAAACGCGCCGATGCGTTTATTGCCATCGGAAAACGGATGATCTTTAATAATTAGATATAGAATATGAGCGGCCTTTTCTTCCAATGATTTATATAAATTCTTGCCTCCAAAAGTTTGGTAAAGATTTTTAACTATACTTTCAAGCCCATTATCTCGTTCCATGCCGAAAATATCAGCGGCTTCTTTTTTCGCGATTAGTTCTTTTTTAATCTCGGCAATAACGGAAAGGCAATTTTTATATTCTAAGATAAATCTAGCTTTTTTGCCTTTCGGTTTTTTAAGCTTTTCTTTATCATATTGTTCTAAAATGCTTAAAGTTTTTGAATATCCAGCAAGAAGCCCTAAAATTTCTTTTTCTTGCCCCTTGAGCTGTTTTTTATCGGCTTTTTCTTGTAGAAAGGAAATTACAGTTTGTAATTCATGGAATTTTTCTTTTGTTTCCAATATTTGTTTTTCATTAATAGCGTAGCCCTTTAAAAGATAATTTTTTAATATTTTAGTCGCCCAAACTCTAAACTGAGTAGCGCGTTTGGAATTGACACGGTATCCTACGGAAATTATTACATCTAAGTTATAGAATTGCGTTTTATATTTTTTACCATCTGCGGCAGTATGTTCCAAAATGGAACATACTGAATCCTTATTCAATTCACCGCTTTTAAAGATATTATTTAGATGTTTCGTGATAGCAGGTCTTTTGGTGCCAAAAAGCAGAGCAATTTGACTCTGCCGCAGCCATACGGTTTCATTTTCCAGCCGCACCTTCAAATCAACCTCTTTCTCAGAAGTCTCATAAATTATTATTTCGCCTTTGTTGAATTTTTGTTTTTTCATAAGTTCATTATAGCACAAAATAAATTTATCGGCTTGATGAGATTGATTTTTAAATTTCAGCGTGCTATTTTATAATTAACAACAAAAAAATAACTAAAATTAATTTGAAAAAATATGATAAACAAACAAAATAAATTAATAATTTTTCAGGATAAACAAATTCGGCGCGTTTGGCATGGCGATGAGTGGTGGTTTTCGGTTGCGGATGTGGTTGAGGCGCTTACTAATACCGTAGATGTTAGAGATTATATAAAAAAGATGAGAAAAAGGGATAAAGAACTCAATTCCTACTGGGGGACAAATTGTCCCCGGGTGGAAATGTTGATAGAAAACTACGGTTAAAACGGCATTAGAAAAAAGTAAAATAAAAAAAGCCTGTAGATATTCAGTCGTCCCCAATTTGGCTATAACTAAAACTACTAAGCGTTGACGAAGTAAGGTTGAGCTGTCGACAGTTTGTCGACAGTTCAAATTAGAAGCGCCGGACGATAAATGCGTGGAACTGATTCTGTCGCGGCAGAATCTCCCGAAAGGGGATTCTGCCGGTTAACGCGCTAAATCATAATTAAAAACAAAACATGGCAGTAAGAAATAAAACGCCGTTCATGCCTAACGAGATATATTTTATTACTTTTACAATACTTGGATGGAAACACGTATTTACTAGCGATAAATATTGCGATTTAGTGTACAAGTGGTTTAATTACATGAAGGATAAGTATGATAATAAAATATACGGATATGTTATTATGCCTAATCATGTTCATCTGCTTTTATATATCAGCGGTAAGTCCCCGAAATTACCCTCGCTTATATTCAGCGCGAAAAAGTTTTTAGCTTTTGGAATTAGGGATTTACTGGAGAACCGGCAGAATCCTTTGCGGAGAGATTCTGCCGCGACGAGAATGGGAGATTCTGCCGCGACGGATAGTATTACGGAGTATGATAAGATTGATTTGTTAATTTTTTTCGCTGAAAATAAAACTAAAGCTAACGCGAACTACAAAATATTTGAACCGAGGTATGATTCGCTAATAATCCAATCCGAAAAATTCTTTTTAGGAAAATTGAATTATATTCATAATAACCCCTGCCAAGAAAAATGGAGCCTAGCTGAAAATCCGGAGGACTATGTTTATTCAAGCGCTTCTAATTATATATTGGGTAAGGGGAGATATAATATTGAGGTAATGGGCTTTTGACGGGGAACCGGCAGAATCCCCTTTCGGGAGATTCTGCCGCGACGGAGGGGCTGGAATTATTTATCGTCGGGAGGGGAAGAGAAAAGTTTTCGAAACATTGATAAGGATAGATTGAATAAGTAGAATCTAGTTTTTCCCCGTCAGCTTGCTGCGGGGATAATTTATTGAAAGTAGCTTAAAAGAAATATGACCAATAAAAAGAAAAAATTAGATATAGATGAATTTTTCAAATTGCCCATTAAAGAGCAGGAAAAAATAATGAGCGAAGTGGCCGGCGAGGCAAACAAGGATCAGCTTGATTTGGTTAGGAGGTATGATGAAAAGTTTGGCAAGAAAGCGGCCAGCGGCTGTTAGTTTTTTAGTTACTCCGTCGCGGCAGAATCTCCCGAAAGTCCCGAGAATTCAGGATGCCGTTTCCCTGCTCTGTCGCGGCAGAATCTCCCGATAGGGGATTCTGCCGTTTTTTAATCCAGTTTTATTTTTAGTTGATTTTCAACTTCCAATATGCTAACTTATAATTAACAACTAAAAAAATCCGCCTAACCCTCGCGGTTTTATCGCGAGGTATGGCAGAAATCCCGATGAAGATACTAAACCCCGCGTTTAGCAACTCTTCATCGGGTCATATTCCGAAAGGGATATGTGGTCGCAAGACCTAGCTGGCGCGGGGTTTTGTGATTATACGGGTTATCCTAACTTATGCTATAATTATAGGTAGAAGATAAAAAAATGCCGAAATGAATAGGATGAAACTGGCAGAATTATCTTTTGTCGCGGTGAAATATTTTAAATAAAATAAATAATTCTTAAAATAAAAATATGAGTGAACAAAAACAAATTTTTAAAAAACAAGTATTGATTATTTTTTCAGCATTTCTTGTGTTGTTTGTATTTCTGAAATTAGGTGTAATTTTAGATTATTATGGATATTTCAATTATGACAGTTTATACATAGATATTGCAATATTGCTTTTGCCAATATGGATACTTGTCTTTGTGCCTTTATTTTTTATGTACATAGTAAGATTAAAGAAGGGAAAAAATTTAAAAGAATTAAATATAATTTATAGAATATTAACTTGGCTTTCTATTGTTTATCTTATTTTGATTTTTTTGTTTTGGCTTTGGGAGTATTTCTACTTTTCATATTATTTTTCAATAGTTTATTTAACAGATATTGATTATAGTTTCGTTGATGGTTTAAAAAACTTTTTAATTATAGCGCCCCTGATTCTCGCCTCAGGGCTTTTCTATTGGTCAATAATAGTAAATAGAATGTTGGGTAAAATCGAAAATAAACTTATGCGAAATATAAAAAAATTATTCAATGCCATAGTGAGAAAAATTATTGAAATGGAAAGCACTATAATCGGTTTTTTGGCAATTTTATTTTTTATTTACGGCTTAAAACCTTTTCTTTATTTATTATTTTTTGAAGAAAATTTAATGGGCAATATTGAATATATCGCGATGTCTGTTTTACTTATGATAATCGGAGCATATTTTATAATTGATTTTTATTTTATTAAAAATAAAGTCAGCTTTAGAAATCAATTAAATCAGTTTGTGCTTTTAACTATTATTGCGTTGTTATGGTTATGGCCTGATGGCTTTGATATATATCCAGTAAATGATTTTATTGATTCCGCTTTACTTATTTCTTACGCGCTAATGGTTTTGCTGATTCCATTATCGTTAGTATATTCTAAAAGAAATAATATAAAGCCAATAAACTATATTTTTAGGATTTCAATTTATTTTATACTTGCCTCGTTTATATTATCTTATGTCGCGCATGTTTTTGGTATGTTTGATTTTTATATGCTTTCTATGGGGGGCGATATGGCTAATTCATTATTAGACACTATATATTATTCTATATTCTCACCGAATTTACTTATTTCACTTATGCTTTTATTAATCTTAATTTCAAATAAAAAAATAGTCGGATCGTTGAGGAGATCGGAAGAGCACACGTCTGAACTCCAGTCACACTGATATATCTCGTATGCCGTCTTCTGCTTGAAAAAAAAAAAAAAACATAAAATAAGATAATAAAATGAAAAAACAAAAAAAAAGAAAACTATAAACCAACAAGAGAAAGCAACAAA
>CAJVWV010000007.1 GCA_913009695.1 uncultured bacterium | reverse complement strand
GTGAGTCAGAGAGTCGCAGTGGTTAGTGCTAAGTGAGTAATATAGAAATAAAATAGCAGTGTATTAGATGAATGAGTCGGGAGACATTGTAACCTCTCTATTTTAAATATTTTTTTTTTAATGATACGGCGACCACCGAGATCTACACTCTTTCCCTACACGACGCTCTTCCGATCTAAGCAAGCATGGGGCTAGGTGTTAATTTAAATGTTGTTGAAGGCTATAAGAGGGTAAAGCAACAGATGGAAGACAATAAAAAAGATAGAAAGATTGCTATAAGAGGTAAAGTTGAGCAAACTGCTGAAGATGGCGGCAGATTTTTCGGCACTTTAGCGCATGTATCAACAGGAGATGTGTTCTATAAAAATCTATCTAATTGGCGAAAGGGCGGGATGAAATCATTCGGAACAAGGCTTTTAAGGGGTAAAAGAGCGAACACGGAAAATGACTTAGAAAAATTACAAGAAGAAAGAAAAGGGATTATAACATCAGAAGAAAAAGGAGCGTTAAATAAACAGTTAACAGACAAGAATATTAAATTACATGAGACTAAAAAAGAATTAGATAAAATACCCAAGGGAGCAGTTGATAAAGATAGTATTAATAAACGGGCGGCTCTGAAAGAAGAGAGACGAAAATTACAATTAGAGAAATCAGAATTAGAAAAAAATATTAAAAGTAAAACTATTAATGATAAAAAAGCTAAAAAAATTGACGATAAGATTAACGCTAAAAAGGCGATATTAAAATCATATAAAATTGAAGGAATGACTCAGTCAAGGGGCGAAACAAAATCAACAATGGATGCGGAGCAAGGAAAATCAGTGTCGCAGATAGATAATTCAGATGAATTAGGTCAAATTTTAGAAGAAGCCATCAAAAACGGACAGCAAGGATTAGTGAATGTAATAACAAAGAAGATGACCAGAAATGGCGATTATAATGAAATAATGAAGAGTTCCGGCTTTGGCACAGGTTTGAAAGGAATGCATGATTTTGCCGATAAGCTTCAGAACGAAGGAGGTTTTAGCGAACAAGCGGCATTGGGGTTGCTTGGGGAAATGGGTAATATTGCTAAGCAAATTCAACATTTTGGCGCTTTTGGCACGGTTAAAATGGATAAAAACGGCCGTTGGGAAAAGACAGATGAAACTGAATATGAAACGGCGAAATATTTTGAAATGTCAAAAGTGCAGAAACAAAAATTTGCCAGAGATACTAATCGTTTAGGATTGGGACATTATGAAGGAGGAAAACATGATGATGAACATTTTGTGCTTGACAAATCAGCCATAGCGCTTTTAAAAGACCCTGCCTTTGTTAAACAGTATGACGCTAAACAAGGCACAGCAAACCCGCAGGTAGTTTCTTATTTAGCGCATCATGTTGACGACCTTGAAAGAAATGGCGCCCACGACCTTGCCGTGCAGATAAAGATTGCCAGCGCAAATAAAAAGGCCGATCCGGAATTGGCCGTTAAGAGTGTTAATTTAAATCGTTAATTTAGATAAAATAATTTATATGGAAAATAATAATTTTTCAATAATAGAAGTAAGCAAGAAAGTTAATGATTTTATAAAGTTTAATTATGCTAAAGAAGCTTATCAGTATTATAAAGTGTTGAAGTTGTATATTAAAAATAACAACAAGAATATAAATCCTGATTCCATAAATAAATATAAAAAGTTATTAGTAAAATTAAAATTTTTATCTTTAAATTTTTTTGATGACTGGAACGAAATAAATGATTTATTAAAAAATCATTTTGAAATAATTTATGATATAGATTATTATGATATATGGGAAAAGTTAAAGATTAATTTAGCGGTTATTTACGATTTAGACGAAAGGGATAAAATTAAGAAACAATTAAAAAATACTTTATTAAATTGCGATAGAAATATATTACAGAGGAAAAAATATGATAAATTTATTAATTTTCCGTTATCTGTTCAAGATTGGCTAAAAGATTATAATGTCAATCTCGGGATTAAGGAAGTTGATAATTTAAAAAGAACGCAATATTTGATAAATGGTGAAAACATAAAAAAATTAAATAAAGAAGACAAGGAAAAAATAAAAATTATTTTTGATTTATATGAAAAATTAAAAATTTCTTCTAATTCACGAAAGGGGCTGGAAGAAGAAGTTCCTGTAACAATTAATGGGAAGTTTTTTATATTTAGAAATGGTGAAGCCGAGGAAGTACCGAATAGTATATTTGAAATGATTAGGTCAATTAAAATTGGCAACGAAAAAGAAACCAACCTCGCCGAGCTGGAACAAATGCTTAATAAATATCCTTCCGGCTCTTTAGAATATAAAGTTATTCAAGAAGAAATAGAGAAACTGAACCGCTGATTTCGCTGATTAACGCTGACCGCTGATTTCGCTGATTATTTATGATTAACGCTGATTGTGGACCGCTGATTACGTTGATTTCGCGCTGATTAACGCTGATTAATGCTGATTTTGTAAGTTGGAAAGTGGGAAGTTGTAATGTTTATAAAGTAATTGTTTTGTTATTATGAAAGATTATTATAAGTGGCATAAACTCAAGGATGTTATAAATAGCAGCAGTCGGATTATTCGTTTTCGTACAAAAGAAATTTGGTGGTGTTCCATAGGAGCGAATATCGGTTTTGAACAAGATGGTAAAAATGAAAATTTTGAAAGACCCGCTTTGGTTTTTAAAAAGTTTAACAATGATGTTTTATGGATACTGCCTTTAACCAGTAGCAATAAAACAGGAAAATATTATTATCAATTTGAATATAATAATAAAAAGTATTCTGTAATATTGTCACAAGTCAGAGTTATCAGTGCGAAAAGACTTCTTAGGAGAATCAGAACAATGCCGAAAAAAGACTTTAAGATGGTAAGGAATAAATTTAAAAATCTTGTATAAAAAAACAAAAACATCTCAGAGAGATGCCTTTGTGAACGATCCTCCTCCTCGCGGAGAAAGTCTCGGGGGTTCCCGGATGCGTAAAGCACCAGAACCATTTGTACTATCAGTATAGCATTTTTAAACATAATGTCAACCCCGTGAAATCCCTGCGGGAGGCAAGGCCTATTTCATGGGGTCAATAGTAAAAAATTTAGCTAATATTAAATAAACTAAACAAGAAAAAAACCAAGAAGACCTAAAAAAAATGTTCAACCAATACCCCGTCGGCTCGCTGGAGAGGAAAGTTATTGAGGAGGAGGTGGCGAAGCTGAACCGCTGATTACGTTGATTTCGCGCTGATTAACGCTGATAAAATCAGCGCAAAATCAGCGGTGCATCAGCGTAATCAGCGGTACGTAGTCAGCGGTTAGTTTTTTATGCATTACGTACAAAATAAATATAAACACTCAGACGTTACTGGCAGAATAATTAAATGTTCCTTAAATGTTCATAATCAATTAGGTAGCGGATTTCAGGAATTTATTTATCAAAGAGCTTTGGCGATTGAGATGATGAAGGAGAATTTGGAATTTGTTAGAGAATATAACATGAAAGTTTATTATGACGATCAGGAAATAGGCGCAAGGAGGGTGGACTTTTTTGTTGAGGGAATTGTCATTGTTGAGTTAAAGGCGTTTGCTGATGATATAAGTGATCTTAATAAAGCGCAAATAATTAATTATTTAGAAATTTGCAGGATTGACATAGGATTGTTAATAAATTTTGGTAATAAAAGTTTAGAATTTAAGAGATTTATAAATGAAAAAAATAATCAGCGAAAAATCAGCGTTAATCATAAATAATCAGCGCAATCAGCGTTTTAAAGGCAGGCAGGTGCGAAAGATTATTTACAATAATGAGTGGTGGTTTGTTATTATTGATGTTGTTGCTGTTTTAACGGATTCAGCCCAGCCCAGCGGTTATATAAAGGATATGCGCCGCCGAGATCCTGAGCTTAGTAAAGGGTGGGGGCAAATTGCCACCCCCCTTTCCGTCCAAACTGAAGGAGGTTCGCAAAAATTAAATTGCGCTAATACTGAAGGAATTTTTCGCATTATCCAGTCAATTCCTTCGCCTAATGCCGAGCCGTTTAAGCGGTGGTTGGCTAAAGTCGGGCACGAAAGAATACAGGAAATAGAGAATCCGGAACTGGCCATGGACAGGATGAAAGAGATTTACAAAAAAAAGGGGTATCCGAAGGACTGGATAGATAAAAGGACGCGGGGCATAGCGGTGCGGCAGGACTTAACTGATGAATGGAAGACAAGAGGCGCTAAAAATAATTTGGAATTTGCTATTTTAACAAACGAAATAATGGAAAGCGCTTTTGGCTTGAAAGTTGATGATTACAAAAAATTAAAAGGGTTAAAGCGGGAAAATTTGCGCGACCACATGGATGACATTGAGCTGATTTTAACCATGCTGGGCGAAGCCACCACAACGAAATTTACGCGAGAAAGGGATTCAAGAGGATTTAATCCTCTTAAAAAAGATGCGCGCGATGGCGGTAGCGTAGCCGGCAGAACAAAAAAAGACATAGAACGACAGTCGGGGAAGAAAATTGTTTCTCGAAAAAATTATTTGCCGTTGTCAGGAAAGAAAAAACGGTTGAAGAAAAAAGTTTAGACGAATCTAAATAAATGCTTGATCAATATTCTACTGACTCCTTGGAATATAAGGTTATTAAAGAAGAGATTGAGAAACTGAACCGCTGATTTCGCTGATTTTACGCTGATTAACGCTGATAAAAATCAGCGGTAATCATAAATAATCAGCGCAATCAGCGGTACATAATTAGTGAAAAATGTCAGACATTATATTGCAAGAAAAAATAAGAAATAAAATATTGTTATTGCGGGAGCAGAGAGTTATGCTGGATCGGGATTTGGCGGAATTTTATGGAGTTGAAACAAAAGTTCTCAATCAGGCGGTAAAAAGGAATATTGAAAGATTTCCGGGTGATTTTATGTTCAAATTGACTAAGGAGGAGGCAGAATACTTGGTATCACAAAATGTGATACCTTTAAGGTCACAAATTGTGACCTTAAAGAAAGTCAATAAAAGAGGGTTCCATATTAAATATTCGCCTTATGTTTTTACCGAACATGGCATCGCTATGTTATCCAGCGTTTTAAAAAGCAAAAAAGCGGTTCAAATTAACATAGCTATAATGCGAGTATTTGTAATGGTAAGCAGAATAATTAATTCTTCCAAGGATTTAGCGGAAAAGATTAGTGAATTAGAAAAAAAGCACGATAAGCATGACAAAAAAATTAAAGACATTTTTTCAGCGTTGCATTATTTAATTAAAGACAAGAATGAAGAAGAAAATAATAAAAAAGAAATTGGATTTCGGTGTAAATAATAATTTGTTCTTTTAAGATTATGCAGAAAAATAATAAGCAGATTAAAAATATATTAGTTTCCGGATCTTTGGTTTATGATAGAATTATGGATTTTCCGGGATATTTTAAAGATCATATAATGCCGGACAAGATTCATGTTTTGAATGTTTCTTTTATGGTTAATGATCTTAAGGAAAGTTTCGGAGGAACCGCGGGAAATATAGCCTATAATTTATCTTTGCTGGGAGAAAAGCCTTCAATACTTGCATGCGTTGGCAATGATTTTAATCCGTATAAAAAATGGTTAGTTAAAAATAAAATAGATATTTCGCAAATTAAAATAATAAAAAATAAAAATACATCTTCTTGTTATATAACAACGGACAAGTCAGATAATCAGATTACCGGCTTTAACCCGGGCGCGCTAATGTGTGAAAGAGGTGTGGCCCCTCTCAAGAGAACGGTAAAATCCCCCCAGCCCCCCTTTACTAAAGGGGGGAATAATGAATTAGCGATTATTGCGCCGGGCAATAATAAGGATATGGAAAATTATGCGAGCGTTTATAAAAAACAAGGAATAAAATATATTTTTGACCCAGGTCAGCAAATAACGGCGCTTAGCGCGGTTGCGTTAAAAAGAAGCATAAACGGCGCGGAAGTATTAATAGGAAATGATTATGAAATAAGCTTGATCATGAAAAAAATTGGCTGGACACTAAAGAGCTTAATTGATAAAGTGGGAATGTTGATTATTACTAAAGGTGAGAAAGGTTCGGAAATTTATACTAAAAATAAAATCCCCCTAACCCCCTTTAATTCCCGCTTACTTCGGGACAAGAAAGGGGGAGTTATCCGGAAGATTAAAATACCAGCTGTTAAATTAAAAAAAATAATAGATCCGACTGGCGCTGGAGACGCTTATAGGTCGGGGTTAATTAAAGGGATTATTGATGAAATGCCATTGGAAAAAATTGGAAGACTAGCAAGCGTAGTAGCTTCATTCGCGGTTGAAAAACAAGGAACCCAGGAGCATAGGTTTGGCTGGAAGGATATTGATAGAAGATATAAGAAGAATTTTTAATTTTTAATTTTGTAATTTTTAAATAATGTTTAAATTTTTAATGAATTAAACAAAAATATTAATTACAATTTGTAAAAGCGAATCGCTGAATTAAAAATTAAATCATTAGAAATTATTTATAAAATTAAAAATTCAAAAATTAAAAATTTATAACTATGAAATACGACATAAGGAATATAAAATTTGCAAAGGAGGGAAAAAAGAGAATAGAATGGGCGGAACGTGACATGCCTGTTTTAAATTTAATTAAAGAGAGATTTAAAAAAGAAAAGCCTTTGCGAGGCAAAAGAGTTTCTGCCTGCTTGCACGTCACGGCCGAAACGGCAAATTTAGTAAGAACCATGAAGGAAGGCGGAGCGGAGGTTCTTTTATGCGCTTCAAATCCGCTGTCAACGCAGGATGACGTAGCCGCGTCTTTGGCAAAAGATTATGGTATTAATGTTTTTGCTATTCATGGTGAAGATAAAAAATCTTATTATAATCATCTTAAAGCGGCTCTTGATTTTAAGCCTAATGTGACCATGGACGACGGAGCTGATTTGCTTCATCTACTCCATACAGAATATAAAGAAGTGGCGAAAAATATTATAGGTAGCATGGAAGAAACAACAACAGGTGTTATTAGGCTTAAGGCGCTTGAAAATGAAGGAAGGCTGAATGTTCCGATTATAGCGGTTAATGACGCGAAAACAAAAAACATGTTTGATAACCGCTATGGAACCGGCCAATCAACGCTTGACGGCATAATTAGGGCAACGGACATGTTAATCGCTGGGAAGAATATAGTGGTGGTTGGATATGGATGGTGTGGGCGCGGTTTTGCTACGCGGGCTCGCGGAATGGGAGCAAAAGTAATTGTTACGGAGGTAGATTATATAAAAGCTCTTGAAGCTGCCATGGACGGATTCAGCGTAATGCCGATGCGTGAAGCTGCTAAAATCGGGGATTTATTTTGTACTTTAACCGGCGATATCCATGTAATAAGAAAAGAGCATTTTCGTCTTATGAAAGACGGGGCTGTTGTGTGTAATTCTGGACATTTTGATGTAGAGATTGATATTAAAGGACTTAGAAAAATGGCAAAATCCGTTAAGAAAAATGTAAGAAACAATGTTGATGAATATATGATTGGCGGTAAAAAATCCCCCCAGCCCCCCTTTAATAAAGGGGGGAAGAGAGTTTATGTATTGGCTGAGGGGAGGCTTATTAATCTTGCTGCGGCCGAAGGGCATCCGGCTAGCGTTATGGATATGAGTTTTTCTACACAAAGTTTGGCGACCGAGTATGTCGTAAAAAACTATAAAAAATTAAAAAACAAAGTATATGACGTGCCGGAGAATATTGAAAATTGGATAGCGAAGTTAAAATTAAAATCAATGAATATAAATATTGATAAATTAACCCCAGAGCAGAGGAGGTATTTAAAATCCTGGGAGTTAGGAACTTAAGAAATTTTTAAATTTTTAAATTTTATATTTTTAAATAATGTTTAAATTTTTAATGAATTAAACAAAACATAAACTATAGTTTAGAAGAACGAACAGCTAAATTTGGAGAAGATATTATTAGATCTTGCAGATTAATTTAAAAAAAGGGGCTATAATCCGGTCGCTGAATTAAAAAATTAAAGCATTAAAAATTATTTACAAAATTAAAAATTACAAAATTAAAAATTTTTTAAAACTATGTCAAAAAATGTAAGATTAATAACCTCGGAGTCCGTAACTGAAGGACATCCGGATAAAATTTGCGATCGTATTAGCGACGCGATATTAGACGAAATGTTAAAACAAGATCCCGAAAGTCGTGCTGGGGTTGAATGTTTTGATACAACAGGACTGGTTGTTGTTGGAGGAGAAGCTAGAACAAAAGCATATGTAAATATTGATAGCGTTGTAAGAAAAGCGTTAAAAGATATAGGCTACAATAAACAAGAATACGGTTTTTGCTGTGATGACGTTGGTGTTATGGTTACTTTACATGAACAAAGTCCAGATATCGCGCAAGGTGTATCAGAGGGAGAAGGGGAATACAAAGAACAAGGAGCAGGAGATCAGGGGCTAATGATTGGTTATGCTACTAACGAAACGCCGGAACTTATGCCGTTACCGATAATGTTAGCTCATAAACTAACAAAGAAATTGGCTGAAGTAAGAAAAGAAGGGATTTTGCCGTATTTAAGGCCGGACGGTAAAAGCCAGGTTACGGTTGAATATCACGACGGGAGGGCGGTAAGAGTTGAAACTGTAGTATTATCTTCGCATCATAGCGATAAGGTAGACATGAAAAAATTAAGAGCGGATTTAAGAGAAAAAGTAATTGAGCCGGTTTTGGGAGATTTAATTGATAAAGATACGAAATTTTTTATAAATCCAACCGGAAAATTTATTCTTGGCGGTCCGCCGGCTGACGCAGGCCTGACAGGCAGAAAAATTATTATTGATACTTACGGCGGTGTTGTGTCTCATGGTGGAGGAGCATTTTCCGGAAAAGACGCTTCAAAAGTAGATAGAAGCGGCGCGTATATGGCAAGGTATGTAGCCAAAAACGTTGTTGCCGCCGGATTAGCGGATAAGTGCCAGTTGCAGGTGGCTTACGCTATTGGCGTTGCCGAGCCTGTTGGAATTTATATTGATACTTTTGGCACAAATAAAATAGAAGAAGACAGGATAATTGAACTTATTAAAAAGCATTTTGATTTTAAACCTAAGGGTATAATTGAAAAGCTTGATTTAAAACGGCCGATTTATCAAAAGACATCAGCTTACGGCCATTTTGGACGTGATGATGAAGATTTTACTTGGGAAGCGATTGATATGGCGGAGGCTTTAAAGAGAGACGCTGGACTTTAATTGTAATAAGAATTTTTAATTTTATAATTTTTAATTTTTAAATAATACTTTAATTTTTAATGTTTAAAAATTTAGATATTAAAAATTATTTATAAAATTACAAAATTAAAAATTGGAAATTATTGTACAGAATATGTTTACGGGAATAATCAAGAAAGAGGGAGTTATTAAAAAAATTGATAATAAGAAAAATGGAAAATATTTTATTATTGAAGCAAAAGGTTTTTTGCGAAATGTTAAAATTGGCGGCAGCATTTCATGCGACGGTGTATGTTTAACTGTAATTAACAAAAAGAAAGATAAATTTAAAGTTGAGCTGATGCCGGAAACTTTGAAATTGACGAAATTTAAAAATACAAAAATATGCGATTCAGTTAATTTGGAGTTAGCTTTAAAATTAGGAGGTAGAATCAACGGTCATTTTGTTATGGGACATATTGACGGAGTTGGAAAAATAAAAGAAGTAAAAAAAGACGGAAAATATAGAAATATAATTATAAAAGTTCCTAAGAAAATTATAAAATATATTGCCAATAAAGGATCAATTACTGTTAACGGAGTTAGTTTAACTGTTTCTGGGGTCGGATTAAACTGGTTTAAAGTTAGTCTAATAACTTATACTTTGGAGAATACTAATTTGTCGGAATTAAAAATCGGCGACCTAGCTAACGTGGAGATTGATATGATGGCGAGGTATTTGGAGCGATTATTGGCTAAATAATTTTTTTCTGCCACAAGACAGAGATTGGATCTCTGATTGTTGGCAACTCAATGGTAATTTAAAAGAATGATATTTTAATAAGGAAAGTATTTATAAAAAAGAGATCCAATCTCTTTATTTGTAATTAATACGTATTTATCAACAATTTATGAAAAAAAATATTGGATTTATTCTTGGCTCTTTTCATAAAGCTCAAGTGGAAGAGATGCTGGAAGAAGCTATAAATACAGCTCAAGAGCTTGGATTAAACATTACTGAAGAGGTGTGGGTACCAGGTTCGTACGAAAAACCGCTGGCCTTAAAAAGACTTTTGGCGCGTGAAGATATTGACTGCGCGGCAGTTTTGGGAATAATTGAAAGAGGTGAAACAAAGAATGGTTTAGTTATGGCGAATGTCGTTATGGGCGCGATTATTGAGCTTGAATTAAAATATATGAAGCCGGTCGGCATTGGTATCTTGGGCCCGGAAATTTTACCTGAACAAATCAACTCTCGTTTAAAAATATTCGCTCAAAAAGCGGTTAAGGCGGCAGCGGCTTGCCTCCCCTAGCCCTTCCTAGCCAGGAGGGGAACTGAGATAAGAACCTCCCTAGCTACTCCTATTTAGGGGATGGGAATTGGAATAAGAAAATTTGGCAGGAAAGATAAAATGTTTTATTTATATAAAAACGTCTAATTCCCGAAAGCCCCCTTCTGACTAGGAGGGGGTTGGGGGAGGGTAATATGCATACTTTTAAAGCAAAAGTCGTAAAAGGGAAAGGAAGAGGAAAAAAAATCGGTTTTCCAACTATAAATTTAGACCCTGTAAATTTTAATATTGATTACGGGGTTTATTTAGTTGAGGCCAAAATCGGTGAAAAAACATACAAGGGGCTTTTGCATTTCGGGCGCAAAGAAACATTTAACGAAGGAGTTTCCGTTGAGGCGCATCTTAAAGATTTTAATTTTGAAGTTTGTCCTAAAAATGTTATAATAAAAATATTAAAAAGAATTCGGGACATAAGAAAATTTAATAATGTAGATGAATTAAAAGATCAGATTAAAAAAGATTTGTTTTATATTTGTAATTAAATAGTAAAAATGTTTGATTATTTGCAAAAATATAATAATTTGCCCAAAGAGATAAAAGACAAGATATCGACTCCAAATGTAATGTCTATTATTGAAAAATTAGAACAAAAATATGGGTTGAGTTTAGCTGCTATTGTGATGAAAGTGGTCATTAAAGATATTGGCATAAAAGATTTAGAAAAAATTTTTGTTGCGGAATATAGTTTAAACGAGAGTCAAGGCAAAGAATTATCAAACGAGTTAAAAGAAAAAATTTTTGTTAGTGTTGCTGATTATTTAGAAATGGAACAGAAATTGGAAGACATTGAGTTAGTAAAAGAAAAAACAAGTAATGCGCCTTCGGCGCGTAGTTCTAACTTTTTCTTTTCATCAGAAGACGAGGAAGAAATTCAGAAATTAGCAGAGAACGCTGGCGGCTATATTCAAGACTCATCTTTTAATAATAATATTGAAGAGAGGCTTAATGATATTATAAAGAAGACACAAATTAATTTTGGCAGTAATTTATTATCAATTAGATTTAAAGATATTTTAAAAACTTACCTGCGTGGCATAAGAGATCGGCTTGAAACAAAGCACACCTTGACTAAGCCGATTGTTTCCGGCGGTTTAGGTTTTGATATTAAATCATCGGAAAATGTTTTAAAAATTACAGACGGCAACATAGGAGCGGACAAAATAAAAATTAAACCTTTTCCTAAAATTTTTGTTCCAGAAGATAAAGAAAAGCCACTAAAAAAATTAGAAGAGTTGCCTAGGGGAAAAATAGAAAAATTGAAAGATATTGGCGTGAGAGACGTTGATTATGATTTATCTTCTTTAGAAAAAAGAAAAAAAGAAATTAATAAATTAGACACAGGTCATGAGTTAGCTCCTCCTCCGCCAAGCCTGCCTGTCGGCAAGGCAGGGCTACGGAGGACAGGTTCTCCTCCACCCACCCCCCTTAAACAAGAGTCAGAAGTAAAATCTAAAAAACTTGACATTAAATACGAAGAATTTAAAAAACCTGAAAAGAAAAAAGTTTTTTATAAATTTAATTATGGCTTTAAAAAGAAAAAAGACGATGAGTTAGAAAAAAAAGACGAAACAAAAACCACAGACAAAGAAAGAAAAAACATGATTGATGCTAGGCCTATGGCTAAAACCGGTGGAAAGATAAAAATGGAAGATGTTAAATTTGAACCAAAAACCATGGGTCCGATTGACGAATTAAGGCATATGAATCTTATAAATTTTCGTAGATTTGACAAAGATCCGTTTAAAGCGGTTGAAAAGATAAAAGAAAAAATTAGTTTATTTGAAAATGAATATAGAAAGAAATTAGAAGGCATAAAGGCCTGGCGCTTAAGTCCTCTTAATAAATTATATTTAAAGATTGGAGAAGAAAGTATTAGCAAAAGAAAGCCGATTGATGCTATAATAGAAGAAAGGAAGACGGCTGGCGATGATTATTTAAATGCTCAAGAAATAGACGCTATTATTAGATTAAATAAAAGCTTACGCTTTTAATTGATTAAAACTTAGTTGCTTGATAACTAGAGGGGTGGAAAAAATATGAATAACTAATCCCTAATCAACTGGTTAACTAACACTTATGCAGCAATTTACTGTACCACAATTTATTGATGTTGAGGCGAAAATTATTGGGCCAATTACTACCAGGCAGTTTATAATTATGTTAGCTGGAGTTATTGTTGGCGCCATAGCTTATAAGTTTTTTGACTTTTCTTTATTTATTACTGTTGTAATATTCGTTTTTATTTTTATCGGTCTTTTTGGCTTTACTAAAATTAATGGCCGGCCGTTTCATTTTTTTCTTATAAATTTTGCCCAAACATTAAAGAGGGCAAATTTGCGAGTATGGAATAATACAATGGTAATGGTTGATTTTGATCATAGCGGAAGCGAAGTTAAGCCGAAGATGGAAAAGTTGCGCCGTCCCGTTAAGCATTATACAACCTCCAGGCTAGCTGAGCTGTCATTAATAGTTGATACTGGCGGAGTGTATAAAGGAGAAAAAGAGATTAATGGCGCTAAAATAAAAACAATTGAAGAAAATTCGGAACTAGAAATTGGTGATTTAAGAAAATTTAATCAATAAATTTAATTTATGGCTAAACCTGATAAATTAGCTAAAAATAAAATATCTGCAGCAACTCAAAAGTATTTGGATATTGCTGAGTTTAGGGAAAATACGGTAATTATGCAAGACGGTTCTTTGCGCTCCGTAGTTTTGGTTTCCAGTATTAATTTCGCTTTAAAGAGTGAAGATGAGCAAAACGCGATAATCGCGTCTTACGTAAGCTTTTTAAATAATATTGATTTTCCTCTACAGATTGTCATTCAGTCTCGAGAATTAGATATTGGAAATTATGTCAACACATTGAAGCAAAAAGAAAAAGAGCAGACTAATGAATTATTAAAGATGCAAACCGCGGAATATATCCAATATGTTGATGAACTTATTTCGTTGGGCAAAATCATGAATAAGAGATTTTATGTAGTTGTCCCATATAGCCCTTTATCCGATAAACACAAAGGTTTTTTTTCATCAATGGTGGAAATTTTTAAACCAGTTTCTTTAGTTAAAATGAAAAAAAAAGCATTTAATCGGCGCAAGAATGAATTAAAACGCCGGTCGGACAATGTTATTGCCGGACTAGCTTCCATAGGAATCGCGGCAGCGGAATTAGACACCCAAAGTTTAATTGAATTATTTTATAATATTTATAATCCTGAAACATCGGATAATCAAAAATTAGTTGATATAAAACAATTAAGGGTAGCCGAATAATTTTATTAATCAAAATATGTTTAATTTAAATAAAATTAAAAAACAAGAAAAACAAAATAAAGAAGGTGGTGTTTCTGAAAATGAATCAGAGAAAAAACAGGGTGAAGTTAGCGCTGAATTAGCCAGAGAAGTGGTTAGCGAGGAAAAAGTATATCGCCGCGGAGTCGTATCAATTAGTGATCTTATAGCTCCGGCCAGCATGGAGACAAAACCTAATTATTTAAAATTAGGAAGTAAATTTGTGCGAACTTTATTTGTTATTAATTATCCGCGTTATATTAGCGTTGGTTGGTTTTCGCCGATTATTAATTTAAATTCCACCTTTGATATTGCAATGTTTTTTTATCCGGTTAAAAGCGCCATAATATTAAAGCAGCTTAAAAAGAAAGTTGGAGTACTGGAGGCCCAAATTGTATCAGACGCGGAAAAGGGAGCGGCGCGTGATCCAATACGTGAAACAGCATTGCGCGACATTGAAGCACTGCGCGACGCTCTAACTCAGGGCACAGAAAAGTTTTTTCAGTTTGCTTTGTATGTTACTATCTATACTGACAAAATGGAAGAGCTGGATATGCTATCTGATGAAGTTGAAAATATTTTCGGTTCAAGACTCATTTTTTCCAGAAGAGTATTTTATCAAGCCGAACAAGGGTTTAATTCTACCCTGCCGTTAGGAAATGATGAATTATATGTTGTGTTTAATATGAATTCTTCTCCGGTTGCATCCTCTTTTCCTTTTATTTCATCGGAATTAACTTCTGACAATGGAATTTTATATGGAATTAACAGGCACAACAATAGCTTAATTTTATTTGATCGCTTTAGCTTGCAAAACGCCAATTCGGTTGTTTTCGCGACATCAGGAGCCGGCAAAAGTTATGCTATAAAGTTGGAAATTGTCCGTTCTCTTATGATGGGAGCCGAAGTAATCGTAATAGATCCGGAAAACGAATATAAGCATTTGTCCGATGCTGTTGGAGGAACATATATTAGCATATCCTTAGCAAGCGAAAATAAAATTAATCCGTTTGATCTTCAAAGTTCAATAAGAGGCGACGTAAAGCCGGAAGATATAATTAGAAACGCGGTAATAACGGCAAAAGGTTTAATTCGTTTAATGTTGGGAAATTTAAATAGCGAAGAAGATTCAATTATAGATAGAGCTTTATTAGATACTTATTATAAAAAAGATATTACGCCAAGCAGTGATTTATCGAAGATAGAGGCGCCAATTATGGAGGACCTTCAGGACGTGCTTGACGGTACTGAAGGGGGGGGCGATCTTGCTTTAAGGCTCCGCAAATATACGCAAGGGACTTTCGCCGGACTCTTTAATAGTCCGACTAATGTTCAAATGGATAATCAGTTGGTTTGTTTTTCTGTTCGAGACCTAGAGGACGAATTAAGGCCGATTGCTATTTATACGGTAATTAATCATATTTGGAATGTTGTGCGCAGTGAAATGAAAAAAAGAATATTAGTAATTGACGAGGCTTGGTGGATGATGCAGCATGAAGACAGCGCGAAATTTATTTTCGCCCTAGTTAAACGTTGCCGTAAATATTATTTAGGCGTTACCACCATTACCCAGGACGTAAATGATTTTTTAACCTCTCCGTACGGGCAGGCCATAGTTACAAACTCGTCTCTTCAGCTATTATTAAAGCAATCTCCCGCTTCTATTGATTTAGTGCAAAAAACGTTTGTATTAACCGAGGGGGAAAAATATTTACTTTTAGAATGCGGAGTAGGCGAAGGAATCTTTTTCGCCGGCAGCAAGCACGCGGCTATTAAAGTCGTTGCTTCCTATACCGAAGATCAAATTATTACCTCAGATCCAAAGCAATTATTGGAAATTGAAGAAGCAAAAAAAGAATTTGCTGAAAGCATGAAAGAAGGAGAACAAACGGACAATAGTGGCACGGAAGACATGGAAATATAATTCAATAATTGGCAACTAGTAACTAGTAATTTTAAATATATGAATAAAAAAATTATAGGAATATTAATAATAATTATTATCGGTTTAATAGCTTTAGTTGGTATTGTTTATTTCATATTTTTTTATGAAGCGCCCTCTGCTAATTTAATTCAAAAAGATGAAATTGAACAAACTCAAGAGGATCCAATAAATGCCCAGCCTGCTCAAACTACCCCTCAAACAGCCGTGATTAACGTAACTGAACAGCCTCAATTAAGCAGGGTAGTCACCGAAGGGGAATTAAAGCAAATTGCCTTGTCTTTCGCGGAAAGATTCGGAAGTTATTCCAATCAATCTAATTATGGCAATATAAAAGATTTAAAGATATTTATGAGTTCTAGTATGAAAAGGTGGGCTGATAAATATATTCAAGATGAAATAGCAAAAAATACGGATGCCAGTATTTATATTGGCATGACCACAAAAGCGGTATCAGGAAAAGTTAAGCAGTTTGATGATGATTTAGGGAAGGCGGAAATTACAGTAAGTACTCAAAGGCGCATGTCTACAGGTTCAATGAGCAACGCTGTAAGCTACAGCCAAGATATTACGATTAAATTTATAAAAGAAAGCGGAGTCTGGAAAGTTGATAGCGCATATTGGCAGGACACGGAATGAAGTTTTAAGTAATAAGTAATAATTTTTTACTTAAACTTTATGTTTTTAAATAAAAGGACGATAGTTAAAAGTGCCGAAAAGTTAAAGGCGCTTTTTTTAGACTTAATTTTTCCGGTTGAATGTTTAGGTTGTAACAAGGAGGGAATGTGGTTTTGCCATGATTGTTTTAAAAAAATTCAACTTAAAGATAGTCAATATTGCTTACATTGTAAAAAGGAAAATAATTTTGGCGAATTTTGCGAAGATTGTAAGGAGGATTATTTTTTAGACGGAGTATGGATAGCCGGAGATTATGAAGATAAATTAATTGCCGAGCTAATAAAAAGTTTAAAATATCGTTTTATGCGTGAACTGTCCGGAACGCTCGGACGATTTTTATCTTTATTCTTACGGGATCTAATTAATAAAAATAGGCTGGTAAATAGGGATTTAGAAAATGGTAAAATTTGGCGAAGATTAGAGAAAATTAAAGGGTCTCCGGAGGTTTTTTTAAATTTAAAAGAGAGTTTAATTATTCCCGTACCGCTGCATAAAAAACGAAAACGATGGAGAGGTTTTAATCAGGCTGAAATAATTGCCCGTGAATTAAAAAATTATTTTGATATAGATATGAGTACGGAAAAATTAATAAGAATAAAGCATAAAAAAGCGCAGGCTAAATTGGGGGAAGAGGAAAGAAAAAATAATATTAAAAATTGTTTTGGCTGGCAAGGCGATCGCTTGAACAAAAGAAATATTATTTTAGTGGACGACGTAGTAACAACCGGAAGTACATTGAATGAATGCGCGAAAGTTTTAAAAGAAAACGGGGCGGGTGAGGTTTGGGGGCTGGTGGTGGCGAAAGGTTGAGTCAATTAACAATTACTAATTACGAATTAACAATATTGATAAAAAAGAATTACGTAATTAATTACGTAATTCTTTTTTTGCCCTGCCCTCACCCCGACCCTCTCCCACTCCTGCGGAGCGGGAGAGGGAGCTGTGATAAAACAGATAGATTAAAGTCAACCCATGTTTCTTTTTTCACGAAAAATGTTTATTTTATAAAACAAAGAGGTGTTGTAAATAAAATAAAGGTTTTAAAGTATCTCCCATCTCCCATTCCGTCCCGGTTAGGGCGGGATGGGAGAGGGGTTGGGGGTGAGGGAAAATTTGCTTAAAATAAAAATAGCCCTGCCATTCATGGCTGGGCTATGAGAATTAAAAAAGTACTTTTTATTTTAAGAATTTTGTTTTACCCACTTTAAAAACGCGGGATAAGATTTTCTGACGCACCATTTGTGGGTTATGCGGATAGGAAGTCCGAGAGATATTTGTTTTAGCACAACGGCCATAAACACTCTATGATCATCCTCGGTGTTAACCAACCTATCAAATCCTTTCTCGCATATCTCTTCCATTACTGCAAGGCGATCGCTTTCATGATCGGCTAATTCCGGCAACCTTCGTTTTCCTTCTGCGTGAGTCATTATATTAAAAGCTCTTAGGTAGCAGTAATCTTCCCCGATAGGATTTTCAATTTTTTCGCCGTAAAGGAAGTGGCGTAATTGACCGATTATAACTTCGTCATGCCTGGAAATCCACTCGCCGTCATTTGCGAAATACACCTGACGCGCTTCAATGATTAGATCGCATTTCGGATGAAGATCATGAACTGGTTCAGTGCCTAAGAGAAGTGAAGCGCTCGCGTATTGACTTGTACCGAGTTTAATGAGTTTTTCTAAAGGCAGAGCCGTTAAGTTTTTCGGTAGGGTTTCTCGCTCTTTTCTTTTGATAAGTCTTTTTCTTAACTGGTCGCCCATGCGCAATTTGTATTTTTTCCCATACATAACATAAACAAGTAAACGGTATACCATTCCGGCATTACCTACGTTATATTTATGTTCTCCAGAAATATAATTTTCGGCGCAGCGCATAGCAGCATTTATGTCGTTAGATAAGTCGCTCTTCTTTTGCTTCCTGAAGTGGTTAATAACTTTGTATCCGGTAGACTTTCCATATATCATGTCAAGAAATATCATACGGATTGCCCATGATTTTGATAGTGGTAAATATTCATTTTTCATTTTTTCTCTCCTTTTAATGTTAAACGAACTTAAATTATCTTAGCATAATAAAATAACCCGAGCAAGTCGGGTTTGTTATTTTTCGCCAAGCCAAGAGCCAAGCCATGAATGACTTGGCTAAAGTTTAAATTTTTTAATCCCAATAAATTGGGATATTATTTTAAACGTTTCATTAATTAGCCATATTTATATGGCTTTAAAATAAAAAATAGCCCAGCCTGTCCGCCTTTGGATGGCCATTCATGGCAGGGCGATGGAGGTTATTTTGACTTACTTTGTTACAATTGCAGCAATTAGGGTTACCTTTTGGATTTCGTTCACGCGTGGTATGGTGGGAAGATTATTTAATTAATAACTTCCATAAATCATATGACCAAAATAAGGCGAAATACCCAAGGGGGCACTGATCATCACAAAATGGGAACGGATGCGGACGCTGTGGGCCGTGAAGGACAGGGTATCGAATAGCTACAACGAAGAGCTATTATGTAGCCAAAAAAAGCCGGTACGATTATTCGTACCGGCTTTCAAATTTTTAAATTAGATGTTTATTTATAAAGGCCCTACCGGATCCTGATTTTAGATATTTTTCAAATTCAAATGCTTTGTATTTATCCTTGATTGCAAAATAAAATTTAAGTTCAAGCGGTCGACGATTGACCGTGGCGGGCACATAACCATTTAGATGTCTTTCCATTCTCTTTTTTAGATCGTCTGTGCATCCAACATAATAACCGTCCTTACATTGTAAACTATACACATAATGCATAATTAGTATCTCGCTTTCGCAAAGCTACTGGCGGACTTCGTCGCGCCGTAGCTTCGCTTCAGCGAAGCGATGGCGGAAGGGCAGGGATTCGAACCCTGGGTAGGCTTTCACCTACAACAGTTTTCAAGACTGTCGCCTTCAACCGCTCAGCCACCCTTCCATGTTGTTTTTATATCAAATTGTTAAAATAAAATTGGGAACCCCGCCAACGGCGGTGGCAAGAGTGCCCTATTTTCACCTCGTCGCTCGTGAGCGACTGGGCAAACCGTTCTGGCACTTTTCCTTGTGATAATTTTAGTATGCCGCGGCAGAATCTCCCGATAGGGGATTCTGCCGGTTAAACGAGATTATATTTGAATACCGGCAGAATCCTCTGCGGAGAGATTCTGCCGCGGCGGATTTGTTTTAAGTTTTGAATATTTGTGCTTTGAATTTATTTAGGATTTAGATATTAGAATTTGTAATTTTACTTCGTGTATCCGCAGCCTTTCGCGCTGCAAACCACTGTATCATCTTTTCCGTGAATCAGCAAGGCTTCGCAATCGGGACATTTATCTCCGGTTGGTTTAGACCAATAAGCGTTTTTACAATCAGGATATTGATTACAGGCGTAGAATGCTCCGCGCTTACTTCTTTTTTGAACTATTTCTCCTTTACCACATTTAGGGCATTTAATTCCCGTTCCTCCGCTTCCTTCACCTATATTTTTAATAGTTTTACAATCTGGATAACTTGAACACCCTAAGAACGCTCCGTATCTTCCGTTTTTGACGGCCATTGGTTCGCCGCATTTGTCGCATTTTTCGTCCTTATATTTTTTTTCCAGCTCTTTAATTTTTTTATCGTCTCCACCGTTTTTATTTCCTTGCCCCGGCATTGATTTTATGTTTTTACAATCAGGATAACCGCTACAGGCTAAAAATTTTCCGTAGCGTCCGGTTTTAATTATCATTGGCGATTCGCATTTGTCGCATTTTTCGTTTGATTTTTCTTCAGGCATAATATCTTCTTTATTTATTTTATTATATTTATCTTCTAAATTTTTGTGGAACGGATGATAAAAATCCCCAATAACCGGTTGCCATTTTTTTTTGCCATGAGAAATGCTATCTAAGTTGTCTTCCATCTGCGCGGTAAATTCATAGTCAACAATTTCTTTAAAATGTTCTACTAAAAGTTTAATTACAACAAAAGCGATATCGGTTGGCGCGAGCTTTTTATTATCATCTCTATTTACGTAATTTCTCGCAATAATAGTAGATATTGTAGGAGCGTAAGTTGAAGGTCGTCCTATTCCATATTTTTCTAAAATTTTAACCAGTCCGGCATCGGAATATCTTGCCGGCGGTTTTGTAAAATGTTGCTCAGGATTTAGTTTAATAAGATCTAGCTTTTTTTGCTTTTTCACTTCCGGCAAAACCAGTTCTTTACTTTTTTCAGGATAAATTTTTAAATAACCATCAAATTTTATAACCTGTCCGGTGCTTCTAAATTGATATTTTTTATTTTGGGTCTGCCCTTCGGAGCCTTGGCGAAGTAGGGCGTCTATATCTATTGTGGTGTTGCTAACAATCGCTTCCGGCATCTGAGAAGCTAAAGCTCTTTGCCAAATTAATTTATATAATCTAGCTTGTCTCTCATCCGTTATTTTTGCTGTTTCAGGCGTTTTATTGGCATCGGTCGGCCTAATTGCCTCATGCGCTTCCTGCGCGCCCTTAGATTTAGTTTTAAAAATTCTTGGTTGATCTAAGGCATATTCTTTTCCTAAGCTGCTATTTAAATACTCGCTCGCGTCCTTTAAAAAGCTATTAGCTAAATTTAAAGAATCGGTACGCATGTATGTAATCAACCCAACTTCATATAGCCTTTGCGCCAGCATCATAGTCTGCTTAGCGCTAAACCCAAGCCAGCGATTAGCGGTTTGCTGTAAAGTAGAGGTTGTAAACGGTTTTGGTGTATTCTTTTTTCCTTCTTTTTGTTTAACGTCAGTGATTACATAATTAGATTCTTTAAGCTCGGCTAAAATCTTATCAGATTCATCCTTATTTTTTATTCCAAGTTTATCAATCGTCTTGCCGTCTACTTTATTTAGTTTTGCGTCAAATTCTGTTGTCTGTTGTCTGTTGTCTTGAGTCTGGAGCGAAGCGACTATGCTCCAATATTCATCAACTTTAAATTTTTTAATTTCTTTTTCTCTTTCAACAATTAATCTAACGGCAACGCTTTGTACTCTTCCGGCTGATAGTCCTCTGGCTACTTTTTCCCATAAAAAAGGAGATAGTTCATAGCCGACTAATCGGTCTAAAATTCTTCTTGCCTGCTGGGCATCAACCATCTTCATGTTGATTTTGTGAGGATTTTCCAACGCTTTTAAAATTGCAGTTTTAGTAATTTCGTGAAATGCTATTCTTTCTGTTTTTTTGTCGTCTAATTTAAGCGCTTTAACTATGTGCCAAGCGATAGCCTCTCCTTCGCGGTCTTCATCAGAAGCAAGAATAACCTTGTCGGCCTTAGCTGCTAATTTTTTTAAATTAGCTACAGCTTTTCGCGCTTTATCAGGAATTACATATTCCGGCTCAAAATTATTTTCAATATCAATACCCATTTTGCTTTTAGGCAAATCTCGAATATGCCCGAAAGAAGACTCTATTTTATAGTCTTTGCTGACAAACTTAGCTATTGTTTTTGCTTTTGTTGGACTTTCTACAATTATTAAATTCATAAGTTTATAATGTCTAATGACAAAATCCTAATGTCAAATCAAGTTCAAATGATAAAATGCTTAAATAAATAATTTGGATTTTGGATTTGATTTGGCATTTGAACTTTTAAATTTTAAAACTTTTATTTTTTTAATTTACATTATCTTGCAAGAACATATTGCATGCCCCCTAGATTTTTCACTATTCCTTTCATTTCCATAATAGTTAGTGTACTATTTATAATATTTGTGTCAAGTTTTGTCAAGCGGATAAGGTCATTAATATGCGTTGGTTCTTTCGTAAGATGGCTTAATAGTTTTTCTTCTTCCGGGGTTTCAGGGATTATTTCTTTATTATCAATATAGGTAGTAATTTGAGCTAAATCAAGAGTTTCAATAATGTCATTAGCGCTGGTAACTACTCGCGCTCCTTTTTTAATTAGATCATTTGTTCCTTGGGAGGTGGGGGAATGTATGCTTCCCGGTACCGCGAAAACTTCACGATTTTGTTCTAAGGCGTATTGGGCGGTTATAAGCGCGCCCGACTTTATGGCAGCTTCAATTACTAATGTACCCAAAGAAAGACCAGAGATGATGCGATTTCTTTGTGGGAAGTGATGTCTTAATGGGGGCGTGCCGATCGGAAATTCCGAGATTAATACTCCGCCAGAATCAATAATTTTATCGGATAGATAGCGGTTTGATGATGGATAAATATTTTGTTTGTCTAATCCTGAACCTAAAACTGCTATTGCCCGCCCGTTAGCCTTTAATACCGCTCCGTGCGCAAGAGCGTCAATACCTAGCGCTAGTCCGCTAACAACGGTTAAATTGTTCCGAGCTAAATCTTCCGCAATACGTTCAACAGTCATTTTTCCGTAACTAGTGAATTTTCTTGACCCCACAACCGCGATATTAAATTCATTATTTTCATTAAGCTTTCCTTTATAATATATAAGATGCGGAGGGTTATATATTTCTTTAAGAAGTTTTGGATATTTTTTATCGCCCAAGGAAACAGCTTTAATATTTTCTTTTTCAAGCTTTTCCAGTATTTCATCCGGATTGATGTTGTCTCTGGTTGCAATAAATTCTTGCGCGACATTTTCTTCAATTCCAGCTTTAATTAATTCGTTTAAACTGGCCTTAAAAGCATTTTCAAAGACGGAAAAGCGTTTTTTTAATTTTTGCATCCGAATAGGACCGAATTTGGGGAAGTGGCTCAAGCCAATTAAATATTTTAAATCATTATTATTCATGATGAAATTTAATCCTTTTTCTCCCCCTTTAATAAAGGGGGTTGGGGGATTTTGCCTAATTTTTAATAAAATCGTTGTAGACCCTTGACATTTTTTAATATTTTGGTAAGGTTATATATCGTAATAGCGTTCAGCTTACTACTTGCTTGAGGAGTTTTTAATTATAAGTGGAATCCTCCTCCTTTTTTATTTATCAATTAAATGTCTTCAAAAAGCAGGTAGTAATTTGGACACTATTGTTGAAATTTCAAATTTTAAATAATATTCAAAATTCTGCCTAGTAGTGATGAAAGCTTCTTACCCTCCTTTGAAGTTGGATTCTTAAATAAGATTTTTCTTGGCTGCTAGGCGGAATTTTGAATATTATTTGTTATCGCCTGTGGCGACCAGCCGCTACGAATGCGGGACATGCGAATAAATAATGTGATTATTGGTTTCGGGGCGTGGCGCAGTATGGCAGCGCGCTGAGTTAGGGGCTCGGAGGTCGAGGGTTCAAATCCCTCCGTCCCGACCAATAATTAATTTTTATAATGAATGGGCAGGAGATATAGGGAAGAAAGCGGATTAACGACCCGTATCGTTATATGAGTTAATACGATTCCCTTCCCTTCATTATATTTTGATCTTTTAAATTGCGCGTGTAGCTTCCGCCAGAGGCGGACAAGCAGTTGATAAAAATTTGGTTTGCGGGTGTAGCTCAGTGGTAGAGCGTCTTCTGCTGTGATGAGAAGAAGGACGCAGGTTCAAGTCCTGTCGCCCGCTCCAAATTTAAAAAACACAAGAGTGGTTGTTTGTTCGCCACTCTTTTTTATTTTCCCTATCTCTCTTTTTGTCATCCCTGTTAAGCCCTCACCCGCCATCGCTTCGCTCGGCACCCTCTCCCGCTCCTTTGGAGCGGGAGAGGGTCTGGTTTTAAAAGTTTGGTGCTTAATAAAATATTAGTATAACACAATACTACAAAGACATTTTCTTTTGTATGTAAAAAAATATTTAAACATAATCCCTCTCCCGCAGCTTGCTGTGGGAGAGGGTGCCGAGCGAAGCGATGGCGGGTGAGGGCTAGAGGACGTGAATTACAGCAACTTTTTTATAGAAGCTATCAACGAATTACCTAACATCTATAGGACGACAAAGAAAAATTTATTTTAATTTACTAACTATCTCCGGAATTAAGTCGCTAATAATTTTTAATTCTTCCTCTTTAAAGTTCTGCAAAACGAATTTGTCAGCGGGCATTTTATTTATTAATTCAGTTCTAACGCCAATTCTAATGCGTTTAAAATTTTTAGTTTTAAGATGGTTAATTATTGATTGGACGCCGTTATGTCCGGCGCTTCTAGAATCCGTTGAAATTTTATATTTTCCCAGTTCAATATCAATATCGTCGTGGATAACAGTTAATATTTCTGATAAGTCGCTATCTTTCTGTTTTATCAATCCCAGTTTTTTAGGGAGCAATTTATAATAAGATAAAACAGCCTGAACCGCTTGACCGGAATTATTCATGTAGGTCATGGGTTTTATTAAAATGGTGTCAGAGATCCAATCTCCAAATTGGCTTTTGCCAATTTGGAGATTGGATCTCTTTGGTTTAGCAATCTCCGCGTTAAATTTTTTATTTTTTTCCCAAGTCAAACCCAGCTGTTCCGCTAAAGCATCAACAGTCATAAAGCCGGAATTGTGTCGTGTTTTTTTATATTTTTCTCCTGGGTTGCCCAGGCCTGTTATTATTTTCATATTATTTTTCATGTTTGCCATGAATTGTTTTATTTTTAACTACGTATATTGTAATAGGAGTTCCAAGAAAGCCAAACTTATCTCTTAATCGGTTTTCAATAAAACGGACATAGGAAAAATGTAAATCGTCTTTAGCGCCAATGCGGAGCTCAAAAACGGGCGGATCAGATTTAACCTGTTGAAATTTATGTATATGCGGTCGCTTGGTTCCTTTGCCTTTTGAGGGTTTATGAATTTTTACAATACGCATTAAAAAGGTATTAAGCTGAGAATCGGTTATTTCTTTTTTTCTTTGCTCGCTTATATCTAAAATTAAATCCATAATTTTTTTTATTTTTTCGCCCGTTAAAGCGGAAGTAAATTGAATCGGAGCCCAAAGAGCAAACGGAAACTTATCTTTTAAATACTGAGTATATTCTTTGGTATTTCTTTCTTCAACTGCGTCCCATTTATTCGCTATAATAATTAAACTTTTTTTTCGGTCAATTATTTCTTCAATAATTTTTAAATCTTGTCTAGTAATAGGTTGGCTAATATCAACCATCATAAGGGCGATATCTGATTTATCCAAAGATTTTAAAGATTTGGCAATTCCCATTTTTTCAAGGGCGTATTTTTTCTCCTTTTTTTTATAGGCTGTTTGTTTCCCTCTCTTGCTTATACCGGCAGTATCAACTAATTTTACGGTTTGTTTTTTATAATTTATTATTGTGTCTTGTGGTTCTCTTGTAGTATGCGGGATAGGACTTACTATGACTCGTTCTTCGCCTAAAATTGAATTAAGCAAGCTGGATTTTCCGACATTAGGCTGGCCCAATATACAAACATCAATGGAGCTGGCAACCGGTAACTGGTAGCCGGTAATTTGTTTTTTACCGGGTAATTGTTTAACTATTATGTCTAATAGATCTCCCGTGCCTGAGCCTGAAGAGGCTGAAATAGGGGCTAGTTCGCCAAGAGCTAATTTATGGAATTCTGCTAATTCTTTTCTTATTTTTTGGTTATCAACTTTATTTACAACAAGGATGACGTTTTTTGTTGTAGGTAGCATTTTCTTAATGAGTAGTATCATCTGTTTATCTTGCGAAAGCGGCCCGGAAATCGCGTCAACCATAAATAAAACTAAATCAGCTTGTTTTATCATTTTGCGAGCTTGCTTTTGGACATTTGCTTCTATATCGTCGGTCTTAGTTTTTTCACCTATTAAATATTTTAAATCTATAATACCGCCGGTGTCAATCAGTTCAAATGATTTTCCCCCCCAGTTAACCTGTCCAATATTGCTGTCTCGTGTAGTGCCTTCAATTTTAGAAACTAACGCCTGATTTTTTTCAGTTAATTTATTAAACAGGGTAGATTTTCCGACATTAGTACGGCCGAATATTACCACAGAAGGAAACTTTTTGTTTGTTTTAATCATATATAATTTAATTAACTAGTTTTTAAATTTAAAGTTGCTATAAATTTCTAATTTCTAATTCACCTAATTTCTAATAAAATTTCTAATGCTAGAAAATAAAAATGTCTAATATTTATATTTTTGTCATTAGATAATTTAGATTTTTATTAGAAATTAGAAATTATAATTTAGAAATTTTAATATTATTCTTCAATATTTTTTACGTTTGACGCACTAGGATCCATGTCTCGCCCAACAATAAATATAAAGTCGGGTTGTTTTATGTCTTCCTCTTTATTTAATTGTTTAGCTAAATCAGCTATAAGCCATTCAGGTAAACCAAAATTTATGTCTGCTCCGGTTTTTTCCCTTAAAACTGTTAGAGAATTTATTTTTTCTCCGTAAGTTAAATCATAAATCGTGGATTTTTCAAAATCTTGCTTGCTAAAATTTCCGATATGGGAAATTTCAAAGCCGTATTTTTTTAAATCCGCGGCCGCTTTTGAAGCTAGGCCATTGACCCGCGTTCCATTTAATATTTCAATTGATGTTTTTTCCGTTACTACTCTTGTTTTTGTCCGTGCGGGCGCGTTAGAGAAAATATTATTTACCATATATTGAATCTCCCCGAAATCTCCGCTTCTGGGAACCAAAATATACGCGCCACTTTCATTTATCATATCAACTAATAGTCCTCCGGGACCGTTATCAAGCCCCTTGTTAGTAATATTTTTATCTTCAATATTTTTAAATATATTCCATAATTTTACAATTTCCCAAATTTTTAAATTTGTGCTTACGTGTTCGTCTAATTCTTCTATAATATTGGTAATCATCATTGGTTTAAATAAGATATATTTAGAGAGAAGTTTTTCTTTTACGGCCTCTAAAACTTTTTGCTGTCTTTTTGACCGGGCGAAATCCGACCCTTCAACGCCCCTTGAGTGCCGAGAGCGGACATATTTTAAAGCCAGTTCTCCGTCCATTTTTTGCCAGCCTTTTTCTATGTATAAATGTTCAAATCTATCTTCATATGGCTCAATCTCTTCATTCCCCAGTATCGGGTAAGTTTTGTCATCAAGGGTATTTTTAACATATACATCAATTTTGCCGATTTCATCAATAATATTAACAAAACCGTCAAAATCAAGACGCAAATAATAATCAATCGGTATATCAAATATATCGCTGATAGCTTGACTAACAGCGAGTCCGCCGCTTCCCTTAGATTGTACTTCCGCGTAAGCGTTAACATTGTTTATTTTTCTCCATCCCTTACCTTCTATCGGCGCTGATAAATCGCGGGGGATTGAAAGAAGAACCGCTTTTTTTTCTTCTATATTTAAACTGGCAAGAATTATAGTATCGGTCAAGAGGCCGCCATCGTGGTTTTTTCCGCCTGTTCCTAAAAGCAGAATATTAATCTTTCCGGTTTCTTCGCCCTTAAGTTTTTTGTCCGCGCTTTCAACAAGGCGTTTAATGTGGCTTATTATCGGCAGTTTTGATATCCAAGAAGCAGTTCCTTGTCCGGAGCTTACAATTTGGCTTGAAAATACTAAAAACAGAACAAAAACAAAAACAGTTATATAAACTGCGCTTTTTGTTATTAACTTTTTTTTGTTTTTTTGTGATTTAAAATCAAAACTTGATTCTTTTAAATCTATATTATCTTCTTTGTTTAATTTCATATGAAGTATGAACTGTTGCTATTATTTCATTGCTTCATTGTTTTTATTGCCGCAACAATGAAGCGATGAGACAATGAAGCCGTTTATTCTTATTTTATTATACCTATAATATATAATTTTAACAAGTTTGATTTTTTAACATTTTTTCTAAATTATGGTAGTATGGTGTATAAGGAGGCAAAATAAATATGAATGTTGAAAAAGTTGTATTAGTTGATAAAAAAAATAATATTTTGGGAACAATGCCAAAGGCAGAGGTTCATCAAAGAAAAACTCCTTTACATAGGGCTTTTTCGGTTTTTTTATTTAATAAAGACGGTAAGTTGTTGCTTCAGCAAAGAAGCCACAAAAAAAAGACTTGGCCACTTGTATGGTCAAATAGCTGCTGTGGTCATCCTGGTCTAGACGAAAGTAATATAGACGCCGCTAAAAGAAGAATAAAAGATGAACTCGGCATAGAGCTTGATAATATTTTAGAGATAGAGCCTTATCGGTATAAATTTTCAAAGGATGGTGTAATGGAAAATGAAATTTGTCCGATTCTGGCCGGAAGTATAAGTCAAGAACCGCAAATTAATAAAAATGAGGTTGAAGTATATAAATGGATTAGTTGGGACGATTTTTTACAAGAGATAAAGGATAATGAAGATAAATATTCTCCTTGGTGTGTTGAACAAACAGAGATTTTAAATAAGAGCGATAAACTTAAACAATTAATAAAATAGCATGAAGATAATTAATAAAGAATTAAATTTTACAACTAAAGGCAAACACGAGTTTATAAATATTACAAAAGAAGTCCAAGGATTTATAAAAGAAAGCGGGGTAAAAAATGGCCATGTAATTATTCAATCCATGCATACGACTTGCGCGATTATCGTAAATGAACATGAAGACGGGTTGCTTAAACATGATTTTATTAACACATTAGAAAACATGGCTCCGTCCGATAAAAAAGTTTATTATAAACATGATGATTTCAAGGTAAGGCATCAAAATATGTGCGAAGGTGAATGTAAAAACGGTCATTCGCATTGCAAGGCGATTAATTTGCCGGTTAGCCAAACTTTAATTATTGCGGATGGGGAATTGCAGCTAGGGCAATGGCAACAGATTTTTTTGCTTGAGCTAGACAGTAAAAGACCGAGAAAAGTGCAAATACAAATTTTAGGAAAATAATAATATGACCAATGCAAAAGATTTAAAATTAGAAATTAAAAAAATAACAAAGGCGGTTGATCCGGCGATTGATAAGATTTTATGTTTTTCAGTTTTAAAAAATCATCATGATATTATTAAATATCCAATTTCAGTCGGCGGCAAAAGAATAAGACCGGCTCTGGCAATACTAACTTGCCAAATGATGGGCGGTAAAGCAAAGGACTCTTTATATCCAGCCGCATCTTTGGAGATTCTGCATAATTATACTTTAATTATTGATGATATAATTGATCATGGAGAACTTAGAAGAAAAAAACAAACAGCGTGGAAAAAATATGGCAAGGTTATGGCTGAATTTATTTCCATGGATTACGCGGCTTCAATTTTTTATTTTCCGGAAAATATAAAAAATAAAGAAAAGATTACAAAGATATTAGCCAAAACCTTAAAGGCTATTACGGACGGACAAATATTGGATGTTTTGTTTGAACAGGGCGGGAGAGAAGATGAAATTTATATAGTTAAAAATAGATATTCGCGGATTAGTATTAAAAATTATTTTGAAATGATAAGAAGTAAAACAGCTTCTCTTTTTCAGGCATGCTCAGAAGTTGGTGGAATTTGCGCTAAGGCCAATGATAGAAAATTAAAATTATTAAAAGGTTTTGGATTTAATTTAGGAATGGCATTTCAGATTCAGGATGATATTTTAGATATATTCGGGGATGAAAAAAAACTTGGAAAAAAAATCGGCAAAGACATTGAAGAAAGAAAATTAGGAAATATTATTATACTTTTAGCTATGAGCGAATTCTCTCTTAAAGATAAAAAGAAATTTTTAAATATTTTAAGGAAGAAAAGAATAAGCAGTAAAGATATTAAAGAAGGGATTGATTTGATAAAAAAAACAAAAGCGCAAGAAAAAGCATATAAGCTGGAAATGAATTATATTAAAAAAGCCAAACAAAGTTTAGCTAAATTGCCAAAGAATAAGTGGAATAAAATTTTAGTGGATTTGACGGATTATTTGGTTAAGAGGAAAGTATAATAACCTTGACGAGAGATAAGGCATTTGATAATATATAAATAATAAACATATGAACAGAATAATTTCACAAACAATTTGTTGTCTATGTTGTGAACCTAGTGAATTAGGCTGTTTTAGTGTGTTTAAGAATAAATAATATATTTATTACAAATTCATAGATATAACAGAACAGCCTAATCATAGGCTGTTTTTTTATTAATGATCTTTAAAATAAAATTTTAAATAAGGAGGAATTAAAATGGTTGATGATATTTGCGGTATTTTTTCATCAAAACGAGTTGGAAGGGGCATGTTTGATGAAATATTAGTAAGAAGTATTTTAGAAAATTGTGAAAAGAAAAATGAGCAAATTCCATTAGTTGGATTTTGGGGTTTATCGGATAAAATCGAAGTAACTCCTTTTGACAAAAGATGTTTCAAATTTTTAGAAAATATAATTTCTAGAATTAATGAAATATATTCATCAGGAGTAAAACTTACCATAATTCTTGCGGATAGCCATGGCAAAATGAATGGTTACGAAGATACTCAGTACTTGTCTGAAATTGAAAAAGAATGTAAAATAAGAGGGTGGGATACGGTTTGGCTGTCTGATCTATGGAGCAGCTGGGGAATCAGCAATCACATACGGCCCATATCTGATGATGAGTGGGAAAAAGTTTCAATATCTGAAAAGTTAGAGTATATGGCCTCTAAAATCAGTGTAAATGGAGAAAGAAAAGAATCCGCAAAAAAGTATTATTCTACCAGAATAGCAGAAGGTATATTTTTACCAGAAACATTTAAAAACATGATATGGTGGTCATATTCTGATCCTAAATATCAAGAAGTTTTACCGCCTATGCCCGGAGTTTATTTTTGGTCATATAAACCATATCGCAGCGATTGCCCGTGGTTTGTGAATAAATAACTGATAAGGGTGATATGGATAATTTTATCCATTCACCCTTTTATTTTAAAATTATGAAAAACAATAATAAAATTTGGTTAAATGAATTAACATGGAAAGACACAGAAGATCATCTTAAAAAAGATGATATAATTTTGTTTCCAATAGGAAGTACAGAAGAACATGGTCTAGCTGGTCCCCTTGGACTGGATTCTTATGTGGCAATTTCTTTAGCGGAAGATGTTGCAAAAAAAACAGGTGTTTTATCAACGCCTCCTTTATGGTTTGGAAATTCAAGCCACCACATGGGTTTTGCCGGGACAATCTCTTTACGGCTTGATACCCTAATAAATGTTGTGCGTGATGTTTGCATAAGTCTTGCCAAGCACGGCTTTAAAAAGATATTAATTATTAATGGACATAAATATTCGAACTTGCCGGCTTTAATTGGCGCAACACACGAGTTGCATGAAAATGAATTAAAAGACGTTTTTTTCGCCGTTATTGACCCAATGAAAATAGGCGCGACTATTGCCAAAAAAATAAAACAAGAAAACGAGCATCATGCTGGAGAGTTAGAGATTTCTGAGATAATGTATAAATATCCTGATTTGATTAAAAAAGAGTTATTAGATTCTGAAAATGTTAATATGAAAGAAATATTTTCTGATTTTATTGCGGATGATTTATTCGGTGGCGGTGGGGACAGTATGGATATTTCATGGAATAGTGAAGAACAAAAAAAGTTTACAAAAACCGGAGCTATTTCCAACGCTAAATTCGCGTCAGCTGAAAAAGGCAAGGAGTATCATGAACATATGGTAAATAATATTGTGAAATTAATTGAGTGGTTAAGAGTTAATAAAAAAGATTAAAACGAAGAAAAAAAGGAGATAAAAATTACGCAGGATAAATGTTCTTTAAATTTGAACCAAACCTAAGGAGGTCGTATTATGAAAAAAACAAAAAAAGAAAAAGAATTAGTTTTGGCTGTTCGTTCCGCTATTGAGGATCGGGCCGCAGTTTTATTTTTTTTATTTAGGGAAATGAAAAAGGTCTATGGAATAAAAAAAGCTGAAAAGTTAGCCAGGCAGGCTATTTTTAAATTCGGGATTTTTAAAGCCGGAAAAAGAGGTAAAGTAAGTACTCCGGATAAGTGGGCAAGCCAACACCTTAATGGTGTCAGCAATCTTGTCTTTGAAAGCAAGGGCGCTAAATTAACTAAAAAAGAAAGCGAGCTTAACTTTCACTATTGCCCGTTAGTAGAGGCGTGGAAGAAACTTGGCGCATCTAAAAAAGAAATAGCTTTACTTTGTGATATAGCCATGGAAGGAGACAGGGGCAGAGCTAAAGTTGAACGATTTGATGTAGAAATACCTCAAACAATAGGTTGTGGAGATAAATATTGCCGATTAATATTAAGATCAAAATAATACAAGTAAAAACGGGAGAGAAAGAGATTCTCCCGTTTTTTATTTGTAAAAATTGTTTTATTTTGATAAATATTGACATTTATTAAGAATTTGTTATTATAGTATATATGAAAAATATACAAACAATCACAATCAGGCGCAGAAGAAATTCGAGATTTTACTTGAGATTGTTTGTTAGTGTATAAAAATACCTTTATTTATAGAATAAAAAACAGTCTCAAGCTTGAGGCTGTTTCTTTTTAAATAATATAGAAAAATGAAAAAAAAGAATATAATAATCAAGCCATCAAAAGTAAAAAATATAAAAGATATTGTTGACCTTATTGCTGAGGTGTCTCTTAATGCCTCGGTTATTAAAAGAAGCTATAATCAGATTTTTAAAAAATATAAAAATTATTTAGTCGCCTTAGATGGTGAAAAAGTGGTTGGTACAATCGGTTTTAAAATATGGCCCAACTCACATATAGAAATTATTTCATTGGTGGTTGATAAACATTATAGAGGTAAGAGAATCGGAACTCGTTTAATTGAGGAGATTATAAAAATTATTAAAAAAAGAGGTTATAATAGCACCTTTGTCTTAACGGATGCAGTAAGTTTATTTAAAAAGTTTGGTTTTGCTGGAGTAGATATAAAAATTTTTCCACAGAAAATATTAAATGATTGTAAATATTGTCCAAGAAATGCTGGCGGTCCCAATGATCCTAAGTGCAATGAGAAAATGTTGCGATTAAATATATAATATAACTAAGTTTTAACTAAACTATTGTAAATTAAAGCGTATTGTGTATATAATAGATGTGTAGTTCATAAAGAATTACTAGGTATTGGAGAATGTTCTTTTCTAAATTTTTAAAAAGGAGAATTGAAAGATGAAAAAAAAGAAAGATATTAAGCATGAAGATGTTAAGATTACTGAAGTAGATGACATCAATAAAACAGGTGACCCAAAATTTAAAATGCTATGGAAAGCATTGATTAGCGTGCAAAAAGCAGGTCCTGTTGATCGTAGCTTAGATTACCTTGAAAGGAACCATAAAAATTATATAAACCTTGTAGTTGAAGAAGAGATTGTCGGTGTGATTGGTTTTAGGGTTTTATCTGAAGTAGAGTCAGCTGTGGAAATAGTGCATTTAACAGTTGCTGATTCTTATAAGAATCAAGGTCATGAGATGAGTCTAGTGGAGAGTATTATAAAGAGAATTAGACGAAGAGGCTATAAGACAATTGTTACGCTATTGGGGGGGGACTGGACGAAAATTTATTAAATAAATATGGTTTCAAAAAGTACGTTTTGTCTGGTCAAAAATTAAGTACTGTTGGCGAAGATAGATATTATGCGCATAAAAAGCATAATACATCCGTATGGTTTTCAACTTTGTAGAATTTCAAATATGATAAAAAATAAGCACTCGATTTATATCGAGTGCTTTTTCTTATTTTAGGGATTTAATCCATGCTTTATTTTGTTCTTTTTCTTCTTCTTCTTTCTTAAAACCCAGTTGCAAAAACCATGGGTACAAGCCAAGCCAAATAGAATTTTTTTCCGGTTCCAGAATAATTTTTTTTATTTTCCTGGATACTTCTTTTTGGATAATATACTCTATTAACTCTTTTATTGCTTCGGAGCTTTCATAAGAAGGTGATGTCGCTGCAAAAATCAGTTCAGCTATTCCTGATTCAGTGTTTTCTTCCATCATTACGCAGCCATGTATTTGTTCATCTACAGTGAAAACATAGAAGTTTTCAATTTTTGATGATATATCGGCATAATTAATGGAAGTTGTTAGTGAGCTTTTTAGTATATCAAAAATGTTGCCAATGTCTTCTGGTTTTGCCTTTCGTATGTTAGTATAGGGCGATACGCTGTATATCATGGTACCAACTCCATCACAGGAAAATATTTCCTTGAGCAATGATCCCTTCTTAAATCCACTAATAATATGCACGCGGTAAACTCCCAGTTCACATGCTTTTATTGCAGACTCAAGTTTTTCTTTCATTCTACTGGTTACAGCCTTACTGGCAATTAGCTCTCTTACACTATTAACAGATGCTTCCCGAATGAGCTGTTTTTTATTGTCAAATACTCCTTCACGGTCAGTAACATAAATCAGCTTATTTGAACGGAGTTTGCCGCTTAGAGTGGCGATCGTTTTGTCGCTTGACATGCTTTTTGTGTGAAGACAATGTATGACCGGGATTTTTCCTTGGGATAAGTATTTGTGAGTTTCTCCCGCGGTTTCAATGTCTAAATACTGAAAACTGCATTCGGGATTTTTCCATTGATCCTTGTCAACATCATTTGAGTTAAGGGCTACAATAATGTTAATCCCTATTTTTTTAAGCAGGCATATGTCCTTGATAATACCAAGCTCTTTAGCTCGACCTATAATTTTTCCACCAAGTTTGATGAATATTATAGAGTCTCTGAAATCCTGTACATATTTCAAAGTTTCAATTATTACGCGCAATTCTTTCATCTTATTTTCCTCCTTTACAGCAGAATTCTCTTATTAAGCTTATATACTGATCAACGATGTTTTGTTGCAAAAAACGGGCATCAACATACTCCCTGGGTTGATGAGCCTGCTTAATGCTGCCAGGCCCCCAGATTATTGTTTCAGATCCGTTTTTATTAAAAACTCCGCCTTCAGTATTAAAGCATACAGAATCCATCGATTCTCCGCTGATTTTTTTTACAGCTTGAGCTATTTCTGTTTTTTCACTAGTTATCATAGCTGGGGTTGGTGTGCGTTCAAGTTTGAACATTATTTCAATTCCATCAATTTCTCTTATAGTTTCTGTTAGTAGGCGCTCTAAAATTGAATATAGTTCATTCGAACTCTGACCGGGAATAGGTCGTATTTCAAGATCAATTTTACAGTATTCTGCAAGTTTGTTTTTTGAAGATTTGTCATCTTTTTTCTCTCCGTCTGTTGTAATAACACCAATGTTTAATGTCGGATATGGGGGGGTAAATCGTTTGTCCGTTATTTTTTTGAGCATCTCTTCAAACATGAACAATTTTTGCAGTATAGGCATAAGAGCTAAATGGATAACGCTTCTTCCTGTTCTCTGGTCAGAGCCGTGTCCAGACTTACCCTTCAATATTATTCTTACGAATATGTATCCTTTATGAAGATTTAGAGGGGCCATGTTGGTCGGTTCTCCGATTACAATTGAATTTGCTACATGAATTTTATTTTGGCGAATTAATTGTCTTGCGCCAAGGCAGCCCACTTCTTCGTCGCTAGTAAAGTATAGGGCGAATGGGTGCTTTAGTTCAGACTCTTTAATAGCCTCTCCCGCTTTCATGGCAATTGCAAGAAAAAGTTTCATGTCTGCAATACCCATTCCATAATATTTGTTGTCAATTAAGGTAAGTTTGAGCGGGTCAGTAGACCATTTCGCCTTATCAAAGGGCACTGTATCCATATGACCCGAAAGGGCAAGTTTACTTTCACTACTCCCTTTACGAGCTACGACATTGATTTTTTTCAGCTTTTCGTTTGGCAGTTCATATGGATATTGTTCAATTTTAAAACCTGCACCTTCGCAGTAATTACTAATAAAATCAGAAATTCCCTGCGTACTTGATTGCTGACTTACTGTGTTAAAGCTAATTAATTTTTCTGCTAATTCTAATAATTTCATTTTACGCCTCCGTTTATTTTTAGTTTTAAAGATCTTTTGATAAAAACACCTTATCATTTAAAAAAACTTTAGTCAACCATATATAAGACCAACTAATATAATTGACGCTCTTTTTATTTTTTATTCCATTTATTTTTTATCTCAATATATGCTTCTCTAAAATTTTTTCCATTTTTTACAAGTTCATATACATCATTTGTAACAAACAAATCTTTTGTCATTGATTTTTTCAGTATATCCTCGTTGACTTGTATTGATGTAATAATTTCTATTAATAATTTTACGGTTATCTCACATAAATTCACACCTTGAACAAATGGTTTTTTTGTTAATTGCAGATCTCTTTGATAGCCGCTGCCAATTGAAGAAATTATATTTTGAATTTGATTTTGATATGAATTGTATACATTTACATTTCCTCTCATTATTTCAAAAATATCATAATTTCTTTTTTGCGGCATAATTGATGATCCTGTTGTAAAGTTGTTTGGCAATGAAAAAAAATTAAATTCTTGTGTTGTAAACAACAGCATGTCATTAGCAAGCTTTCCGGAAATGATCATCACTTGTGATAATGTTTGCAAGGCAATATTTTCGAAGTACCCCCTAGACAACCCGCAATACATTGAATTTTCTTGAACTTTTTTAAAGTTTAATTTTTTCGCGGTAAATTTTCTATTTAACCGAAAATTACTTATACCAAACCCTGAAGCCGAGCCTAACGGATTTTGATCAATTATTTTTATTGTTGACTGTAATGAAATTTCAAAATCCTTAAGGGCAGATAAAAAAGAATCTAACCATATAGCGACTGTTGTCGGCATAGCTTTTTGCAAATGAGTATAGCCGGGCATCAAAATGTTTATATTTTCTTGAATTTTTTTATCAAAAACTGTTGTTAGATTATTTAATTCTTTTTGTATTTCTATTAACTTTTCTTTCATAAATAATCTAACCATAACCAATGATTGGTCATTTCTGCTTCTTCCCGTATGAATTTTTTTACCAACATCTCCATGATTTTCGGTTAGATACTGCTCAATTGCCGTATGTCCATCTTCTTGCTCTTTTTTAACGATAAATTCATTATTTTTCCACTTAGACAATATTTCATTTAGACCCTTTTTTGCCCGAGTTAACTCTTCTTTATTTAATATGCCTATTTCAAAAAGCATTTCAGCATGAGCAATGCTTGCCCGGATGTCATAAGGTAAAAGTTGCTGGTCAAGCATGTAATCGCCGCCAACCGTAAAAGCTTCCACTAATGGATGTAGATTGCTATCGTTTGTTTGCCAAAGTTTATTTTTGCGCATAATTAGGATTTAAGTTAGTCCTTAAAATCGTAAAGATTAAATGCTGTCTTTTGAGCAAGATTATATATTTCAATAAATCCGGCTGAAGCATTTTGATTAAACGATGCATTTCTTTCAAAGGTTGCGAGATTTTCATCAAAAAGAGAATATTTTGACTCTAACGCTACTACATCAATGTTGCCTTTAAATAATTTTACTTTTACTTTTCCTGTCACTTTTTTATTTTGGCTATTTATAAAAGCATAAATATGATGCATCACAGGATCATACCATTTTGCCGCATATGTCAAATATGCCCACTTTGTATCCATAAATCTTTTTAGTTCATTTTCTTCTCTGGTAGAAACTAATTGCTCAAGTTTTTTATGCGCTTGAATTAAAATACTTGCTCCTGGATTTTCATATACTCCTCTTACTTTTAATCCAACTAATCTGTCTTCAATAAGATGAAAAACGCCTACGCCATGCTTCGCGCCGATTTTGTTGCATTCCATAATTAGATCGCTTAATTTCATATCCATACCGTTTAATTTTTTGGGTACACCTTGAAAAAAATTAATCTCAATAATTTCTTCTTTGTTTTCGGCGTCCTCTAAAGTTTTGCACCATTGTAAAATATTTTTTAAAGGAGGGGTAAGTTTTGGATCTTCTATTTCCCCGCCTTCCCCTGTATTGCCCCACATATTTTCATCATATGAATAAGGTTTGTCTGCCTGCTGCTTAATTGGAATATTATGTTTTTTGGCATACTCAATTTCTTCTTGTCTTCCCATGCCCCATTCTCTTACCGGGGCAATTATTTTTATCTTAGGATTTAATGTAGTCATATAGCCCTCAAATCTAACTTGATCGTTTCCTTTTCCCGTGCATCCATGGGCAATAACAGTGCAGTCGTATTCTTTTGCGATTTTTACCGCCGCTTCTGAAATTATTACCCTGCCAAGCGGCGTGCTCAAGGCATATCCACCTTGATAATCCGCGTTAGCTTTTATTGCTTCCGCAAGAAGGATGTCCGCAAATTTATCTTTCGCATCATAAATTATTACATTTTTTGCCCCCAACTTTAATCCTTTTTGTTTTATTTCTTCAAGGTTGTCCGCGGTCTGACCAAGATCAATAGTCAGGGCTATAATTTCACAGGCATACTCTTCCTGTATCCATTTAAGCATAACAGAAGTATCTAATCCTCCTGAATACAGAAGAAGGCATTTTTTAAATTCTCCTTTTTTTGCTTCATGTGAAGCGACTTTTACATAATTTGATTCTTTTTTCATAATATTATCGCATACTAAATTATTATTCTAAAATAATAATAATTTATGCTTTTTATTTTTTATAATTTAAAGTAATTATAAAGATAGTTAGTTGCCAATATTATACTTTTTCAAGAAATTTAAAATAATTTTATAAAAATTAACTAAGGATTCCTGGCTTACCCATTCTTCGTATTGGTGCGTTCCTCCGCCTTTCGGCCTAAAGAGTACGGATGGTATTCCTTGTTCTGATAAAAACACAGCATCAGAAGTGCTGCATTCTCTTGATAATTTTACTGGTTTATCAGAAAATTTATTCATCGCATTTTTAAGGGTGGCAACATGTTGGTTATTTTTATCTATAGCAAGTAATTCGTTTTCCGCAATAATTTTAATGTTTATCCCGGGAGCTGTTTTTTTAATGATATTGATAATTTTTTTCACATGGATGGTGTTGACATATCTAATGTCTAGGCATGTTATGGCAGTTTTTGGGATAAGGTTGATTGAGCCGGCGTCCGCATTTATTTTTGTGATACAAATACTAGTTTTCCAGTCATCCGCATGGGTTGGCAGAGGAAATTTTTTTAATAGTTCGTTATAAATTGTTAATATATGATGTATGGGATTATCTCCTTCAAAGGGAGTTGAAGCGTGCGCACTTACACCATCAGTTATAAGCTTAAGCTGCAAAAAACCTTTTTGAACAGTAATTAATTCTTTTTCGCTGCCACCGTCAGGTAAAATTGCAAATTTTGCTTGATACCCAATCTCCTTAACTAAGTATTTAGAACTTAAACCATCTTTTTCTTCATCAGTTGTAATAAAAACAGCAACCTTTAAATTGTCGCTATCCTTTAAGTATTGCCTTAAAGCAAATAAGGCGGCTATTAAGGGGGCTTTCATGTCGTAGGCGCCTCTCCCTTTTAATATGTCTCCTTCTGTTTTCGGTTGAAATAGCTCATCTGGGCCCGGAACAACATCTGAATGGCCGGCAAGTATAAAATCAACTTTTTTTGACTTAGTATTACTAAGAACAATCATTGGTCTACCCTGGAACAGGTAATCTTTAATAATAAAATCAGAGGAAAATTCTTTTTTGAATATTTCTAAACTTTTTAGAATTTCTTTCGGGCTTGATTCAATTGACTTAATTTTAATTGCTTTTAAGATTAAATCTTGCATTTTTTTTAATTTATTATTTTTCATTTTTTCCTTTTATTTGATAAGTTTTATTCCTAAGCCGCTATTGTTTGGAATGTAGGCTTGCGAATTTTTAAATTTAATACCTTCGGCAATTTTATTTTTTAATCTATCTGGCATCGTTAAATCATATGCCATAAAATTACCTAACGTACTAGCATGTAAATTATAAGCTGTTCCTATTTCAGAATGTATCATGTCTCCAAGTATGTATTTAACGCCATGTTTATTGCAAAATGCAATCATTTTTATTGCTTCTAAAATTCCACCGCTTTTTGCAAGTTTGATATTTATGTAATCAACACAGCCTCTTTTGTCTAAATTTTCTAAATCTAACAAATCATGACAGCTTTCATCAGCCATAATCTGGATATTAGTTTCTTTTTTAATTTGAGCGAGCCCATTATAATCTTTGTAATAAATTGGCTGTTCTATCCACAATATATTATAATGTTCAATTTGTTTGATTATAGAAATTGCATTCTTGGCGCTATACCACCCTTGGTTAACGTCTAATACAATATTGATTTTAGGAAATTTTTCAAAATTTTTTTTAAGTATCCCAATAATATTTTCGTTGCCTGCTTTAAGTTTAAAAATTTTTATATTTTCACTTAATGATTTTTCAATGATTTTGAAAATTTTGGCTAAGTCTTGTTCGTTGTAATCTAAAACTTTTTGAGGAGTAATTAATGTTTTTGTTGCGCCGCCTAGTAATTTATATATTGGCATTTTTTTTGTTTTTCCTAAAGCATCAAAAAGCGCCATTTCAATTCCACATTTTAAAGCTGAGTTTCCATAAATATGAATATTGATGTTTTGTAAAATATTTTCAATATCGCTTACTTTATTTATTTCTTTTTGCTCAATTAGCGACTTAACTCTATTTACAATTTCCAAGGCGCCATCTTGAGTTTCTCCGGTAATATCCCATGCGAGCGACACTTCACCGTACGCAAAAAAATCTTGATTTGTTTCAAGAGTTATTAGCGCATAAGGCAAATAATTTAATGATACATTAAAATATGCAAATGAATTATTTAGTTCTACATTAAATTTTTTAATTGATATTTTTGTAATTTTCATAAGAAAAATAAAGGATAGTATAATGTAAATTATACTATCCTTTCCCTATTTATTCAAGAAATTTAATCTAATCTTTTCTGAGCTTCTTTAAACACTTGTTCAGCTTCTGCCTTGGAGTTAATGGAAATGCCTGTAATATCAACATAACCATACTGAATAACTCCAGGATTAGTAATAACAACAAAAGGATTAATGTTATTTGGATCCAAGAAATCGATTAATGTTTCTTTTATCTTATTAAAGGTCAGTCCTTTTTTTTGCGGCACCGAAAAATGTTTGTGGTGGAAGTAAATTTTTTCATCGGGGTTAAAGTGTATTTGTGACAATCTTCTTACATAGCTCCATACATACAGTATAGCCCCTTTTCTGGGATTTAAGTCTATCCAGTAGGGAATACCATCTTTATCTACTATAATGTCGCAACAGAAAAATCCTTTAGCGCCCTTTTTAACAAGATGCGGACCAAGTTTGTTTATTAATTGGTTTTTTATGATATTTTTAGGCGCGACACCATTTAATGGATAGCTAGCTCCGGCATATGAAAAATTGTCAGAAAGTTGATTGAAAAATTTAATTCGTTCAATTGTACCATTTTCGGTTATTTCCCAATGTAGCGATACTTCGATAGCAGCATCTGGAATAATATTCTCGCTGAAAAATTTTATGCCATTATTTTGCCAGTCATCAATGGTTTTGTCTTGAAGATCTTTTTTTGAATCAAGTTTCAAAATACCGCCACACGAGATACCGCCAGTTCCGTCATCAACTTTTAGAAGAATTGGAATTTTTTTGTCAAGCACTTCCTTTACTCGAGAAATTGTTTTTTCGGGATAGTCGGAATAAAACCAAGGTGAGGTCGGAATACTGATTTCTTCGCAAGTTTTTTTAAACAAAATTTTCTTCGCAAAAGGAATAGAGACATCAAAGTTGCAATATGCCGGAATTCCCAGCACTTCAGTAAGTTTTTTTTCTGTTTCTTCAATACAGAAAAATTCTAGTCTAGCTTTACTGTCTCCCACAAAATCTTTTATTGCCTTTTGCAGTCTATGTTTATTAATGATGTGTTCGGACAGAGTATATTTGGGATCAAATGGCCCGGCAACTAAAAAAGTCGGTAGCGTGAAGCCAAGGGTGTCACTCCAATAGTTCAAGTATGACTGATCAATCGGGTTAATTGTAATAATTAAGTGACCTTCGCCAACCTCACATAGTCCCCCTCTTTGATCGTAGTTTTGTTCCACTTCCACTCCAACAAACAACCGACTGCTTTGGCTATCAATGATTATTCTTTTCATCTTCGTTGGTTCCTCCAATTTTCAATAATTTCGTTAATTTTTTCTGGGGAGATGTCTTTCTCGACAAAAAAAACGTTGTCATTTCTTGTGTTTTCCACTTGATCTGCAACCAAGTCAGGCCTGGATTTACGTGCCTCAGAGATTAGTAAACTTCCAATATCGGGCAGTAGCTTGGTAATGCCGTGTTCATCTTTTGAGCCATGACCAGTAAAAGAAAAATGCAAAACATCCTCTTTTTTAAACTGATCCTTGTGCTTAAGGGCGGCGGCTAATCCCATGATACCGGTTGGTTCAGGAATGATACCGTTTTTAATTAAAAATTCATCACGAGATAGAAGTCTGTAGGCTGTTTTGAGATCATCGTTTAATAGTCCGCCTAAAGGAAAACCTTTTGTAACTTTTACAGCATGCATTAATTGCGGCATGCTGTAGCTTTCAGTTGCAATAGATCCTTCTGCGGCATCAATTAAATCTTCTGAAACAAGAAAATCAGAATATTCATGAATTAATTTATCGTTCACGAATGCATTAATTGTTGGAAAAGCGCCCTTCATTCCGACAGGAACTATTTTGGATCCTACACAATCAATTCTCTCTAAGCCCAGAGCTATACCTGCTAAATAACTGCCATTCCCCACACCAGATAAAATATGTGAAGGCAATGGATTTAGACAAGATATATCAAGTGCAACAGGATGTAGCCCAAGAATGGACAACTCATTTGAAACATTAGCATTATACACACCTTTAAATAATTTTTTACCAGCTATCCGATAAACGTCTTCAAAAATCGCATCCTTAACAGCAAGTATTATTGAATTACTATACTGAGAAAGATGGGGTATTTTTGAAGATGTAGCAGTTGTGAATAATAATGACTTAACATTATATTCATCTGTTATTTTTGCCAATGAAAAAGCATGATTTCCGGATGAGACAACGGTAAATACTTCAAAACCCTTTTTAAGACCGTCTTGCACTGCTGTTTGAACCAGGTAATCTTTCATGCTGCCAGATTTGTTTTGACACTCATTTCGGATATACACCTTTTTAACTCCTAAAACTTTTGCAATAAGAGAAGATTCAAGAATTTGGATTTTTGGTGAATATTGATGTATGTCTTCCGATGCCTCAATAGGCCACATAATTCCATAATGCATTTCATTTGGATGATGCACAGCCTTATGGTTATCAACTTCATTTTTTGTTACTTCATCACCACACAGTAAACATTTATATTTCATGTCAGCCTCCTATTTTTTCCTTTTTGTTTGATATTTATTTAGTTTTAATGAACAAAAGTTCATATTATTTTACTTTATTATCTTTTGTTTGTCAATAATTGATATTACATGATTGATATTTTCCGCCGGTATTTAATAATAAAATAAATAATTATATAAACAAAAAAACCTCAATTGAGGTCTTTCTACAAATTTTAATTAAGCAAAAATAACCTCATTAGCTAAGCACTAATAGGGCGTCTTCTGTTGTTTAAAATTTGTGTTATTTTGTTCATATATTTAAGTATATAGTTTTTAAAAATTTTGTCAAATAAAAAAGGGCGTTTATATAAACGCCCCTGTAATTACATCTTATCCATAACCTCAATCCCTAAAAGATTTAATCCTTTTTTTAATGTGATTGACGTAGCTTTGACTAATGCCAAACGAGCTCTTTTCAGTTTTTCGTCCTCTGTATTTAAAACAGGATTTTTGTGGTAGAACTGATTAAACGCTTTAGCAGTCTCAAAAATGTGAATAGCTAGTCTAGATGGATTCAAGTTTTTTGTCGTTGAATTAACTGTATTTGGGAATTGGATTAATTTTTGAGCAAGTAATAATTCTTCCTTGCTTCCAAGAATAGAAAAATCATTATTTTTTAATTCTACTTCTATGTTGCTGACATTACTTAATATTCTCGCTGCTCTGGCGTATGAATATTGACAGTAAGGTCCTGTAAATCCTTCAAACGACAATGACTCTTCGGGGTCAAAATGAATGTCTTGTGTTGGTCCCACTCTCAGTAGATAGAATTTTATAGCCCCGAGAGCTATCTTAGATGCTCTTCTTTCTATTTCTTTTTTTGAGAGTTCATTTTTCAGGTCTCGTTTTTTGATCTCATTTGTAGCTAGTAATTCCATTTTAGAGATTAAATCATCGGCATCTACTACTTTTCCTTCCCTAGATTTCATTTTTCCATCAGGAAGGTAAACCATTCCATAAGAGAGATGGTAGCAATTTTTTGCCCACGGATATCTTAAAGTTTCAAGAATTTTGAATAAACACTGGAAATGGAATTTTTGTTCTGATCCTACAACATAAATTGATTTATGGAGCCTATGCTCAAGAACTTTTTTTAATGCTGTTCCGATGTCTTGCGTAATATAAACGCTGGTACCATCTGCGCGTAGTACTGTAACTTTTTTTGGGCTTTCATCTTTATTTTTTCCGAATTCGTCTATCGGCAAGTCAAAAACGAATGCTCCCTTTTTATCCCGATAGAAAAAATTTTCTTTACAGCCATCAGATATTATATCTTTACCCAGTTTGTACGTGTCAGATTCGTAGTAAAAGACATCAAACTTAAGTTTAAGTTTTTTGTAAGTTTTTTCAAATCCCTCATAAACCCATTTATTCATCTTTTTCCAAAGTTTTATCACTTCACTATTCCCGGCTTCCCACTTTTTTAACATTTCCAGAACTTCATTTTCTAGTTCTGGATTTTTTTCTACTTCGTTAGCGTATCTTACATACCATTTTCCTACAAAATGATCACCTTTTAAGCCGGAAGTTTTGGGAGTTTCTTTGTCTGAGAATTTTTCCCAGGCAAGCATTGATTTACATATGTGTACACCTCGATCATTAACCAAATTTGCTTTAATGACTTTGTGTCCCGTGGCTTCAAGTAGATTTGATGTAGCCATTCCTAATGCTCCATTGCGGACATGTCCAAGGTGTAGTGGCTTATTAGTGTTAGGAGATAGATATTCCACCATTACACGTTGTCCTTTACCTGCATGAGAATTACCAAAATCATTAGCCTGTGAAATGATTTCAGTGCATACACTGCCGAAAAGTATTTCAGGGTAAATCCTAAAGTTTACATAGGGACCAGCTGCACGTACTTTTTGAATGATATCATTAGGCTGTATCTCGTTCGCTAAATTTTTAGCGATTTCCATTGGATTTTTTTTAAATTGTTTTGCCAATTCAAAGCATCCAAATGCAAAGTTTCCGAGTTTAATGTCTGGTGGGAACTCTAGTTTAAGATTATTAGGTTTGTTGCCCAGAATTTTATTAACAGAATTTGTTAGCTGAGTAAGAATTTCTTTTTTTATATCCTCTGTATTCATAATACGCCTCCTCAATTTATTTTTTAACTGATTTTTATTATAGTTTCGTATTATTTATTTGTCAAAGAAACTAAATATAAACTTTATTTTATATGGCTTATATCGTTTATAACCTATCATAATTTAATAAATTGGTCAATTATGTTCGTGGACTTGAACATTATTATAATATTTAACGATAAATAAAGAATTCCGAATAAATAAATCGGTTTTTTTGTTTATTTTGATAAAACATTGAAAAATGCTAATATAAAAATATAAAATAATTAAAAATTTTATGAAAAATTGTAAATTTTGCTTGGAAAATAATGTTATAAAAGGAGAAATTTTAGCGGAAAATGATTATTGCTATTTTGTAGAATCCATAGATTCTGTCTTAAATTGCGCTGGCATGATAATCACAAAAAGACATGTTGAAACTCCCTTTGATTTAAATGATGAAGAATGGGTCGCTATTAAGAAAATGCTTTTGAAAGTAAAAAATATTTTAGATAAGCATAGTCCTGATGGATTTAATATTGGATGGAATGTTGGGGAGATTGCGGGCCAGAACGTTGATCACGCGCATCTTCATGTTATAGCTCGTTTCAGCGACGAACCATTGAGCGGAAAAGGCATTAGATACGCTTTTAAGCAAGAATCAAACAGAAGACCGTAGTAATAGATAAATAAAAATCGATTTGTAAAAAGTCGGTTTTTTTGTTTATTTTGTCGAAATATCAAAAAAATGATAAAATGAATATATATAGATTATGTTTTTATAAAATAAAATTATAAATATAATGGAGATAAAAAAGCTAAGATTGGAAAGTAACATTTGGAAATTTTACATATACAGCATTCTTGCAGGTATGTTTTTTGCCGTTCCTATAATGGTTCTTTTTTGGCAGGATAATGGTTTGAGCTTAACACAGGTAATGGTGTTGCAATCTATTTTTGCAATTCTTACTGTAATTCTTGAGGTGCCAACGGGATATTTTGCAGATGTTCATGGAAGAAAGAAGGCTTTAGTTGTTGCAAGTGTGACTGGCGTAATCGCAATAATTTCCTATAGTCTCGGGCATAATTTTTTTCAATTTTTAATTGCTGAGATATTTTTTGCTCTTAGTATTTCTTTCACATCCGGAACAGCATCTGCTTTTATTTATGATACACTTCAAGGTCTTGGACGAGAAAAACAATATAAAAAAATATGGGGTAATGCACTTTTTTATGGAATGATCGCTTTAGCAATATCAAATGTTTTTGGTGGCTTTATCGCAAAAATAGATTTGAGATATGCACTTTATGCTTCAATTCCATTTTTTGCTTTAATGATTCCGTTGGCGCTTTTAATGCAAGAACCAGAAAGACATAAGCTTATTTTTAAAAAGGGCTATACAAAAGAATTATTAAAAATTATAAAAGTTGCTCTTATACAAAATAAAAAATTAAGATGGATTATTATTTATTCTGGAATTATACTTGCATTCAACCAATCAGCCTTATGGCTGTATCAGCCATATTTTAAATTATCAGGGCTAGATATTACTTATTTTGGTTTTGTATTCGCAAGTTTTCAGGTTGTGGCTGCTTTTTCATCAAAATATGCCCACAAAATTGAAGCAAAACTTGGTCAAAAATATTCCTTATCAATGTTGATATTTTTAGTCGCGGGAAGTTATTTTTTAATGAGCAGCTTTGTCTTTTTATTTAGTTTTTCTTTTTGTTTTATTCAACAATTTGTAAGAGGATTTAAAAGTGCAGTTGTTACTGATTATATAAATCAATTAACTGACTCAAATATAAGAGCAACTGTTTTGTCCGCAGAAAGTTTTGTTGGTAGATTGCTATATGCTGTTATTATTCCTGTTTTTGGCTGGATTGCAGATGTTTATACTTTAGCACAAGCTTTGGCTGTAATTGGAGCAACAACTTTAATATCAGGAATAATCATTTTAATTATTCTTAAAAAAGATAAAGTAATATAAAAAAAGAGGGGAGATTTATATCTACCCCTCTATACCTCTGATCAACTAGGCTGTTTATTTTTAAGAACCACAGCTAACCTCCTTTCTTTTATAAGAGCTTAACGGCTTCCTTAATGTTTTTTCCGTAAATTAAAGGGAAATCACCATCTTGATTAATCAAGGAAAAGAACGCTTCTTGCTCTCCTTTGCCCAATAAGGGCAATATTATTTTTTCTATTCGAGGCATCATGCAACAAGAGTTTGGATCAATTGCCTTTGTTCTATTGAGCCATCTCTGGGAATCAGCCCGACAACCACCGCCACAAATTTTAATGTAACGGCATTTACCGCATCCTAAGAAATCAACTGTTATACTTTTAAAATCATTAAGCCATTTTGAGCTTTCTATAGTCTCTTTGATTGTCTGTTCACGTATGGATCCAAGGGGCAGATTCAGGGCTGGGCAAAAAATCAGATCACCATTAGCATTAACACAAAGAAACTTAAAATTGTAGGAGCAGGGATGATCGGACAAAGACATTGGAGCATAATCTTCTTTATCAATCCATGAGTAGTAGACGTTATCAATACTGAACATAAATGGCTTATTGTCACTTTGATGTTTTTTGATTATATCGGCGTATAATAAAAACATTTTATCGTATTCAGAAAAATCAAGTATGTCTTTGTTTTTTTCGGTTCGTATTGTCTTCCAGAGTTGGCTTAGCCGCCATCTATAAATATCTAATTTTTTTAGATATTCGTAGAGTTGTGGAATTTCGTGTAAATTTTGTTCGTATACAACTGTTTGAATCATTATTTTTTTATCTGGGAATTTTTTTCTTACTCTTTCAATGGTTTCCAATGTTTCCTTATAACTACTTCCATCTCTTATAATGTCATTAGTGGATAAGCCATCAAGACTAGTCCTGAATTCCTTAATCTGTGGAAATTTTGACATAATAGAAAGATTGTTATCAGAAAAATGTCTGCCGTTGGTGGAAATAGTAATTTCTGTTTTTGGGCCGCAGGCCTCAATTATTTCTGGCCAGCGGTTGTAAAGAAGAGGCTCTCCACCAGTAAAAACGAAATTTGTAACTCCTAAATCTTTACATTCAGAGATAATTTCCAGCCAACGTTTATGAGAAAGTGCTTGTTCTTTGTAGCAAGCTTTATTTTTTTCTCCAGCATGACAATAAAGACATTTTATATCACAGTCACCCGTAAGCTCTAATCGAGCTGAATTAAACATGATTATCCTCCTTTTAACTAGTAGGCTTTTGCAAAAATCCAACGTTTTTTGTAGGTAGTTTTTTTACCGCAAAGAATACAAAAGTGTTCACCTTTTTCTTCTGCGCCATCAAACGGAAGGCAGCGGCTTACAGCTTTAACTTTTTCTTTCATCTCATTTTCACAAGTTTTTTCTCCGCACCAATGAGCAAAAACATAACCGCCTTGCTTTATGGCAATACAAAATTCTTTCCAATTATCCGCGCTTTGATTGCTTTTTTGACGGCGCTCTAAGGCGGAGTTAAAAAGATTATTTTGTATTTCTTTAAGTAAATTGTCTATCTTCTGCTTTAAAAAGTCAGTAGGACAATTTTCTTTTAAACCGGTATCACGGCGAACTATAACTACTCGTTTTTCTTTTAAGTCTCGGAGACCTATTTCAATGCGCAATGGAATGCCTTTCCTTTCCCATTCGTAGTATTTTTCCCCTGGCCTTAGATTGTCGCGATAATCGATTTTAACTTTCATTTCAGATAAGATATTTTTTAATCTTTCTGCTTCGGTTATAAGCGACTTGTCTTCGGGCTTGATGGGTATGATTACAACATGGATAGGAGTAATTTTCGGGGGTAACACTAACCCTTTGTCGTCGCTATGAGTCATTATTAAAGCGCCAATTAGTCGCGTACTTACACCCCAGCTTGTTTGGTTAACAAAACGTTTTTTGCCTTAGATCGGAAGAGCGTCGTGTAGGGAAAGAGTGTAGATCTCGGTGGTCGCCGTATCATTAAAAAAAAAAAAATAATTAATCAAAATT